>JANQFM010000941.1 GCA_028277865.1 Acidobacteriota bacterium | reverse complement strand
CCGGGAATGCCCGGCGGGCTGCGGCATCCTGGCCAAAAACAGGGAGGGACGGGTGGTCAAACTGGAGGGCAATCCTTTCCATCCGATCAACAGGGGACGCGGACGGTTCGGGTGACTTGTCGGATCAGGCCTTCCAAAGCGGGAACGGACTGGGCCGCAAAGTCGCTGCCCGAAACGCCCACGTCGACATTGAGGTAGGCCACCGCTTTGCGCACCAGTTCATCGCGCAAGTCTTCGCCCCACTCGGTGGACCCCAACAGCCCGTACTCCTCGCCGCCCCAGCCGGCCAGGATGAGGGTCCGCCGGGGGCGCTTGCCCTCCCGGATCAGCTTGCCCAACCCCGAGGCCACCTGCAAAAGGGCCGTGGTGCCGCTGTTGGGATCGACGGCGCCGTAGGTCCAGGCATCGATGTGGTTGCCCAGGATGACCCACTCCTCCGGATAGTCGGCCCCTTCAATGCGCCCGATCACGTTCCACACCGGCCGGACGGCGAAATCCATCTGCAATCGGATGTGCACTCTCGAAGGCCCGGGGCCGACGTGGTAGGTGAAAGGAAGGGCGCCCTGCCATCCCTTGGGAACAACAGGGCCGCGCAGGCTCTTCAAGATCTGGGAAGCGTCTTGGTAGGAAAGGGGCTGAGAGGGGATTCGGGGCAGATTGACGGCTTGCTCCGGAGAGATGCGCTGGGCATCCGAATGGGCAGGCAATCCCGGAGTCAGAGGATCTCCCGGATAGATGAAGATGAACTCCACCGACCCCCTTTGGATGGCGCTTGCAGGCCGCATGGGGCCTTCAGGGTAGACGTCGCCTTGAAAGTAGCCGTCGTCCATGGGATCGGAATAGATCAGCACTGCTGCCGCCCCGTTCTCCTCGGCCACCCTCACCTTGACTCCCCGAAAGCTGCGCCCATAGCGCACCAGCACCACCTTGCCGCGCACGTCGATGCCCCGCTCCTGCAAAGCGGCGTAATCGTCCGGCAAGCCGTAGTTGGCGTAGACCACTTGGCCTTCCACTTCTCCCGACGGGGAGTAGGCGTGGAAAGGCAGGATCACGTCTTCGGAAAAGGAGTCCTTGTCCACCGCGTAGCCGACCTCGCGCAGGGCGAATTCCTTTTTGTCAGGCTCCAGCAATTGGACGGCGACGCTGCGGGGGTAGGGGTAGTAGGCCTGGTACTCGACGATTTCGGCAGGGATGCCCTGCTTTTGAAAGTGGTCCAATACGTACTCGGCCACCCGCCGTTGGGCCGGCTGCCCTTCGACATGGGGCTCCTCGGTCAGGTAACGGTGATGAAAGCGGGCGCTTTCAGGGCTGGGGACCGAGGCGAAAATGCCTTCGATCTCCAGTTGCCGCAGCGAGGACTGCCGACTGAATCCGATCAAGGGCTGCTGAGTTGGCGGCTGCGAGTCGTCCTGCCAGGCAAGCAGCGGAGCCAGGGCGAGCAACCCCAAAGAGAGGAACGATTTAGGCGTGATCATATTTCAAGGCTTTTGGTGAGTTTTGGCGTAATTCTCGCGTCCATTGTTCGCAATCTCACTCAGCCGCTTTGCTCGATACGCGGGCTTTCGCTATTGGCCTGTTCGAAGATCTCACGCAAGTCAAGCAGCACTCCATCCATGCCGGGCGGCTCAAATTCCTGCGGGCTTGAAGCCACGGCAACCGGTTCATAGGAATCGTCCTTGAGCTGAAAGACCTCGATTCGGTCGATATCCGGGTCCACGATCCAGTAAAAGGGAACGCCGAAGCGGGCGTTAAGGCGAGACTTCACCAAGACGTCCCGGCGGCGGCTGTGTTGGGACAAGATCTCGACCGCCAGGTAAGGCACGCCCTCGATATTCTTGTCTCCGATTATGCTGGAATCCTCGGCTGGGATGTAGACCAGATCGGGCTGGACGATATTCCGGTTGTCAAACAAAACGTCGATTGGAGCATTGAAGACTTGCCCGAGGCCTTTTTTTTCCAAAGCTGTCATTAAATCGTACTGGATTCTCCGAGAGATTTGCTGGTGGCGGGGAACGGGTGCCGGGGTCGCGTGAAGCTCTCCTTCAATGATTTCATAGCGCTTGCCGTCGTCGGGAAGTTCGAGGTAGTCCTCGTAGGTCAATCGAGGATCAGACGGTATCGTGTTCAAGGCTGGATTAGACATGTCAGGCTCCGGGACAGTGACACCGGCATCTTGCCTGTGACCCATTATCGTTCGGCCAGGCAGCCCTTTCAAGTTGACAGGCGCTCAAATACGCTCCAGTTCGACAACCGTCCTCTCGTTGCGGACGTTGCCTGTGTTGAGGACCGTGGCCGGCTCGAAAAGAAGGATATGAACCTCTTGCGGTGCCACCGGGCGATGCTCCACGCCTCGGGGAACGATGATGAACTCGCCTTGGCCGACCGTCTCCGTCCGGTCGCGGAACTCCATCTCGAGGCTCCCTTTCAAGACCAGAAACAACTCGTCTTCCTCGTCGTGGCGGTGCCAGACGAAAGGCCCCTTGAGTTTGGCCAACTTGACCATCTGCCCGTTCAGCTCGCCCACCACCTTGGGATCCCAATAGGTCGAAAACTGGTCCAACTTCTCGGAAAGATTGACTTTGTGCATCCATTCCTTATCCCAGTTCGTAGTCGCCTGTGTCAAAACTGGCAGATTCACCCCAGTGGGGCGCGGACTTCCTCTCCGCGACTCTCCGCGCCTGCCTCTCTGCGCCCTGTACGGTCATCTCCCCATTCCTCGCGGTTGAGCTGGCCGCCCCCTCCCAGGTAGAATTCCCCGCATGAACAGACGCGGCCCCCTGATCATCCTGTTGTTGACGCTTGCCTTCCAGCCGGCCTGTTTCCTCAAGTTTTGGGGAAATGGCGACAAGCAGGCCAAGGAAAAGGAAGCCAAGGTCAAGATCTACAATATCTACGGCACCGTCCAGGAGATCAGCCGCGAAAGCCTGACCATCCAGTCCAAGAAGGGACCCATGCAGTTCATCATGACGCCCAGTTCGATCAAGGGCAGCGACTTTCAGCCTGATGCCTACGTCCACGTCTACTACAAGCAGGAAAACGGCCAAAACGTGGTGACCATGGTGGTCGAAAAGATCAAGTGAGGGCTGACCTGTTACCCCTGCCTAACCCAATATCGTTCACTCAAGAGTTGGCACTGCAGGGATGGAGGCCCCGTGCCGGGCAGCATTGGGGCTAAGCCCAATACCGTTCACTTAAGAGGACTGGCAAGGATGGAGGCCACGTGCCGGGCTTGTCCCGGTCGGGCCGTGTTTGGCAGACCAGACGGGAACGGCGAAAAGGAAAACGCCACCATCCGAGCTTGCCTCGGTGGGGCGGTGTTTGCCA
>JANQFM010000934.1 GCA_028277865.1 Acidobacteriota bacterium | reverse complement strand
TGGATCGAATGGCGCAGCCGCACCCGACTGAAGCCCGGCTTGCTGCGCCGAGTTGCCCTGGCCTGGCTATCCAGCACCGTATGGCGTTTAGAATCCGCACCGGTCGTTCCCATTGAGGACTGGGATCAGGTCATTGCCGACCTGAAGGAAGCTCCTCTGACAGCAGCTGAAGTGAAGTCTTTGTTCAAGGTTTCGGATTCGGCCGGAGCCGACGGGGAGATCGGCGCTCTCGGCTGCTGGCCTTGGATCGTGCCTTTCCAGTTGCAGCAAGTCGAAGACTTGGCCCGAATCTCGTCCGACTGGGACGCCCTGGCCACCCTGCGGGAGCGCCTTCGGCCGCAGTCCATCCCTTACCGGCTCCGGCAGCCCCTGAGCGCCGTGCTGCAACAAGGCTTTGATCCCCCAGCCCGGCTGCCTGACCGCTTCCTAGACCTCCTCCTCGAGTCATCCGGCTTTCAGTCTGGGGAGTATCAGGCTTCGGATCTGGCGCTTCCCATCGAAACTTTGAAGGCTCTTTTCCCTCTTGGCGGAAAGCCCGGCCCCCTGGGAGCCCGAGCCAAACTGCTGCGCAGCAAGCTTCAAGGCTGTTCTGTCGCCATGCTTGAGGACGATGCTCGTTTTCGGCAAGGCCTCGAAACAGCCCGCTTTCTGAAGCTTGAGCGCGACCCGGCCTTTGCGGCGCAGCTGGCCAAGGTGCTCCGCAACCGTACCTTAAAGGCCGAATCGACCCCCTCGAGTGCCCTGCAAATCGGGGACTTGGATTTGCTGGACGACTGGATCGCCTTATTTCCGCTGCTTGACGAAGAGCAGCAGTCTGAACAAGCCGCGAAATATTTTTTGTCGAGAGGGAAGAAGCGGCTGGCCGCCTTTTTGTGCCCTGACGTGACCGAGCGCAAGGTCATTCTGCAGGGCCTGGACTGCCTGATGGAAGGCACGCCCGAGCACCCTTGCTGGGGTCAACTGGCTCGCAGCTATCAAGGCCGCCCGCCCCACCCCGCGTCTGAGATGGCCCGCATTTTGCGTCGGCGCTCCAGGCGCCTGAGCCGGTCCCAGCGTCGGGCTCTGGCTCGACATGGTTGGAGCACTTTTCTGCGTGCCGCCCGAGCCCGGCTTGCCTGGACAAGCGATCAACAAGGCGACCGATCAGCCGTCCTGCCCGTTTTGCAGCTTGCAGCCGTCCTGCAGCCGCAACGGAGCCTGGGCAGCTTGGCGGTCGAGATCTTGGAAATAGCCTGGCCGAACCCCCGAATCCGGAAAGCGGAATGGTGGCTGGAGTTGGTGCGGGGCCTGCAAGACTGCCCTCGTCTGGACGGCCTTCCATCCGCCGACGACTGGCCGGAAGCCGCTTATGCCGTCGTCCGAGGCGCCGTCTGCCAGAAGGCCTTCGAGGATCAGGATCAAGAAACCCCTCTTGGGCACCTGGATTCAGCCTGGCTGGCATTCAATGCTTAGCGCCCTTTGCATCTTGGCGCGAAATCCCCAGCACAACCAGGAAGGCCAGCCCGGCCATTCCCAATCCTACCGCTACCGGCCAGACGCTCAGAGATCCTAACTCGTCCCAAGCCAGGTGAAGTGACAAGGCTGTCAGTACGCCCGCTGCGATGGCCGCCAGTGCCTCGGGCACGCCTCCGCGCCTTTGCAGGAGCCCGGCCACTACGGGGACGAATAGGCTGACGGTGAGCAGCCCGTAGAAGATCCGCAGCACCCCGATCACCGACTCGGCAACGATGGCCAGCCCCACTCCCAGCATCCCTCCGGCGACCGCTGCCAGCCGGGCGACCTTCAGAACTTGGGCGTCGTCGGCCTCCGGCTTGACGAATCGCTGATAAAGATCCTTGGACAATGAAGTGGCCAGCATGAAGAGTATGGCGTCCGCCGAGCTGATTTCGGCCGAGACAATGGCGGCCAGCCCCAGGCTGCCCAACCAAAGCGGAAGCTCGTTCATCAGCAGGCTGGGCAAAGCAAGCTCCTGCATTTCCAGCTGAGGATAAAGAACCCGGGCAGCCATGCCCAGCAACGCCGGAATGAGCGCAAAAACCAGCAGTACCAGCCCTTGCAGGCTGACCGCACGCCGTACGGTGGATTCATCGCGGGCGCCGTAGGTTTTTTGCAGCAGGCCGGGAGAGATAATGAAGGTAGGTCCCACCAGAATCAGGATCGGCCATCCTGAGGGCCCGTTGTGCCAGAAGTTCAGGTTTTCAGCAGGCAACGACGCCTGCAGCCCCTGCCATCCTCCCACGGCCGAAAGGGCCAGGGGAAGGGCCGCACCGAATCCCACCAGCAGAATGGCCAGTTGAAGCATGTTGACCCAGGCCGATCCCAGCAAGCCGCCGGCGGTGAAGTAGACCGTCATGACCAGCCCGCCGATCAGGCATCCGGCAATTTTGGGGATCCCGGCCACTACATTCAGCACCCAGGCCAGGGCGATCAGCTGCCCGGCCAGAATGGCCAGGGTGCCCACCCAGAGCAGCGATGAAATCACTCCCCGCACCGCGGGGCCGTAGCGGTGCTCCAGAAAGTCCCCGGCCGTTGTTAGATTGTGCTGCTTGGCGATCCTCCAGATGCGCGGCCCGATCCACAAGCCCAGCAGGATGGAGCCGATTCCGGCAGCCCCCACCCACCACCAGGCGGCCAGCCCGTCCCGATAGCCCAGCCCGGCGGCCCCCACGGTGGATCCGGCGCCGATGTTGGCCGCCAGCAGGGTCGAAAAGAGCAGTCCGGCGCCCAAACGGCGTTCCGCCACAAAAAACGAGCCGCTGCTCCTCACACGTCGCCCAATCCAAAGCCCGACCAGAATCAGGATCAGGGAGTAGGCAATGATGAGGATCAAATGGGTATTCATGAGGTCTAGGGTCCGGTTAGCCTCGGGCTCTCGGATCCTTTGCAGATCCGACGGTCAAAGGCAACTCGCTGCCGATGATAAGATATTTAGTTGCTACAGACATCGAATGCGGTGCATTTTTGCAGCACCGGACAGCAGGTATCACGCATGGATCCGACGCCAACTGTCTACATAGAGACAACCGTTGTCAGCTACCTTGTGGCAAGGCCCAGTCGAGATTTGATAGTGGCGGCTCACCAGCAAATCACTCGTGATTGGTGGGATGCTTCCTTGCCCCAGTTCCGGGCATTCGTTTCTGTGGCGGTTCTCGATGAGGTATCGAGAGGAGATGAGCAGGCTGCAACTGAAAGGCAGCAGGTGATATCTGGCCTGCCCGTCCTGGATGTTGTGCGGGAAGTCCAAGAGCTTGCTGGGGTTTATTTTGGGGCAATTGACATCCCTGAGAAAGCGAGAGCCGATTCCTACCACTTGGCTCTGGCAGCATGGCATGGGATGGATTTTCTTGTATCCTGGAATTGTACTCATATTGTAAGCGGCCGAGTCAGGAAAGCTTTGGAGGAGGTCAATATCCGCAGGGGAATTCGAACTCCGATCATTTGCACACCAGAGGAGTTGATGGAGATCTAGCCATGTATAAAGACCCGGTGGTCGAGGAGGTTCGGCGGATTCGCTTCGAAATAGAGGAGGAATGCCAGCATGACGAAGGGCGATATTATGAGCACCTTCGACAAGCTCAAGCCAAATATGCAGAGCTGCTCGTGCGAAGAGGACCCAAAACCATCGAAGAGCTTGGAAAGTCAGCATAAGGAGCCCTGTCGATTTGGCATGAAACGACTGGCCGTATTCGCTCTAATGGCCTTTTCCCCCGCGACTCCCTCCGTCGCTCAGAATCCGGAAAGCTGGCTGGCAAAAGGGCAGCAGTTGGCGGCTGAGGGAAAGACTGCCCAGGCTTTGCAGGCTTTCGACCGCTTTAAGCAACACGCCCCCCGCGACCCCCGGCCCTACCTCTACTCCGGATTGGCCCTGGTGAAAGCCGGGCGTCCGGAAGACGCAGGAATGGAGTTGAATCAGGTCATGCAAATGGGGCCGCAGACGCCTGAGCAGGCGGTGGTCCTGGCACGGATCCTGGATCAGATGGATCGGCCACAGCTGGCGGAAGAAGTCCTGTCAAACCTGCAGGACGCCTCCAAGCTCAACGCCGAAGACCACTTCTTCATGGCCGGCCTTTACCAGCGCCGTCGTCAGCAGGAGAAGGCTCTGAAAGCAGTAGAGCGATTTGTTGCCATGCGTCCCGGCGATCGTCGGGCTCACCTGCTTCGCGGGGAAATCCATCTGCAGGCAGGTGAGTTGGAAGAGGCCTTGAGCGCATTCGAGAAGGCGGTCAATTCCGACCGCCAGGATCCCGAAGCTCAGGACGGGCTGGGCCGTACGCTGCATCAGGGCAACAACCCCGAGGCCGCCAAGAAAGCCTTTGCCCGGGCCATCGAGCTGGATCCCGGCAACCCTTCCTACCTGCACCTTCTGGGGCTGACTTGCCTGAGGTTGGGCCGGCATCAGGAGGCTCTTGGCCACCTGGAAGAGGCGTCCCGCTCGCCGCAGGCCTTCCCCCGAATCTTCTTTGACCTGGGCAATGCCTACCGTCAGGCGGGCGACACGGCTCTGGCCCGCCAAGCCCTGACCCGTTACCAGGAGCTGAATTCAGCCGAGGAAGAGAAAAAAAACCGCTCGCAAATGGTCCTGCAGCTAGTCAACCAGGCTCAGGCCCAACTGCAGGCGGGTGCCGTCAACGAGGGACGGAACAGCCTGATGCGGGCTGTCGAGGCCGATCCCGGCCATTGGCTGGCCCACAGCCTGCTGGCCAAGATTTACCTTTCTTCGGGTGCTTCACGGCTTGCCAGGCAGCATGTTGAAGCGATCCAGGGCATCAACCCGGATACCTCGGAAGGCAACTACCTGCTGGCCTTTTACCTTTATCAGCAGCGCGACTACCAGCAAGCCCGGCCTGCCGCCGAACAATCCCGCCTGCTGCGCCCGGGAAACGCCGACCTGCGCAACTTGCTGGGCAACATCTACCTGGCCCTGGGAGAACGCCGCATGGCCTTGCAGGAGTACACGGCGGCCGCCAACCTGGCACCCGACCGATTCGACTTTGCGGCCAACCGCGACACGCTGGCCAAGCAGTTGCAGCGCTGAGGGTTTCGCGCCAAGACGCGAGCGAGAGAGCATGCCCATCTGGTGCTCTGCCTCACTTTAGGATTTGAAGATCCTTCTTGGGAGGTTGAAGCGTCTAATGATCGCACTGATGTGACCGGGCCGGACATCGCTATTCATGCCGTGATTCGGCAATGGGTAAGACTTCTTCTCGCCAGAAACATCCGGGTGGAACACTTGCAAGTGACTGCCCTTGCCGCGCTCTCTGTAAATCTTGAATCGCCTATCGTGTTGCTTGAGCAGGGCGAGCAACTCCCTTAACTTAAGTCTTTTGGGCATTTATCGAAAGGGCCGGTACGAAGCCGCCTTTTGCGCTATGACTTGTGGATCCGGAAACTGTACCCGGACCTCGTATTCGTCGTCTTCGCCTTCCTCCCCCATAAATCGCTTGGAGAAGCGCCGCTTTCGCACACGGTCAAACAGTTCGAAATATTTCTTCTCTGCGGGATGCCAGATAAGCCCCGGCTCATGTTTGTAAAGTGCGAAGCTTAGTTGCGCTTCGACAGAAGACATCAATTGGTCAAAAGCGTCCTCGAAGGTCTTGCCGAATCCTCGCAGGTCCATCTCCAAGGCGAGAGCCACCCATTCACCCTCTTCCTGGTAGCCTAGGATGCTCACAAAAACGGGCTCTGTTTCTCTTGTCATGCAACTTGCCTCTTTGTGACGCCTACGCTCCATAGGGAGGGATTCCTTGGCTGATCGTGTGTCACTTCTCCCTATT
Source organism: Acidobacteriota bacterium (assembly GCA_028277865.1). Lineage (GTDB taxonomy): Bacteria > Acidobacteriota > UBA6911 > RPQK01 > DATIPO01 > JANQFM01. The sequence goes on along the minus strand of JANQFM010000934.1, from coordinate 11,514 downwards.
ATATGCTCTGGAACTTGAAGTCCTCAACCCCCTTTTCAAGACCCTGTTTGAGGCTGGAGCAGACTCCTGGATCAACCTCCCTTATCCCATTCTTCGGATCACGATCAGGGTTTGGTCGTCGGCTTGGGAGGCGCCGGCCATGTGAGATTCGACGTCCTGCATGATTTGCGAAAAGATCTCGCGCACGCTGGCATCGCGCTGCTTGGTCAGCTGTTGGCGAAGGCGGTCCAGGCCGTATTCCCGACCGCTCGGGTTGGCGGACTCAATGATTCCGTCCGTAAAGGCCACCAATAGGTCGCCTCGGTGCATATTGAGGTGTCCGGACTGGTAGCCGCCTGGCGGATTCACAAAGGCGCCCAGCATCAGGCCTCCCGTCGTCAGCTGCAACACCTCATGTCCTCGAAAGAGGAGCGGGCTGTGGTGGCCGGCATTGATGTAGTGAAGGCTTCCGTCATTTCGCAGCTCTCCGTAAAAGGCGGTGATGAACTGGCTGGGCAGCGAAGAACGGAACACGCGCCCGTTGATCTTGTCGAAGAGCATTTGGGTCGTGTCCTGTGCATAGTGCGATTCGAAGCTGATCCCGGTGTAAAGGGCTGTATTGAAGTCCCTCACCAGCATGGCTGCCGACAGGCCATGGCCAGAGGCGTCGGCGATCACGAACCCCATCCTGCCTTGGATCCCGAGATTCTCCAAATCGATGAAATCGTAAAAGTCGCCGCCGATCGATGCCACCGGCAGGGTTCCCCCGTAGATGTCATAGTCGCCGAAAGTCCGTACCCGGTGGGGTTCCGGCATGATCTTGCGCTGCATCTCGGCAAGCGAAACGAATTCCTCCTCGATTTCCTTGAGCGGACTGCCCATCAATGCGGTCAGCTTGCCGGCTTTGCTCTTGGTCATAATCCCTTTCCCTCAAGGAGGCATCGGACGGCGTTCACGTGCCCGGCTAATGAAGAAGCGGAAATGGGGGAGGGGTTGCATGAATTTCTGGCGGATTTGGCCTTTTTTGCGGGCTGGTGCGAAACCGGCTTAAAGGAATCGCTCCACAACCTGGGCCTGGATGGTTTCCCCGTCGGCCACAGATACCTCCAAGGTCTGACCGGGTTGGGCGTACTTTTTCTTGACGTAGCCCAGGGCGATGGGGTGGCCCAGGCCAGGGGAGTAGGCTGAGCTGGTCAAAGTGCCGGCCTTATTACCGGTGGGGTCGAGCAGTCGGCTGGCAGCAGGCGGGACTTGCCGACCTTCCATCTGAAGCTGCACCAGCAGGCGGGCCACACCTCCGATGTAGGTGGCCTTGGCGACTACTTCCTGGCCGATATAGCAGCCCTTGCTGAAGTCCAAGGCGTCGTCCAGGCGAGCTTCCATGGGGTAGCGGCTTTCATCCACTTCGGCGCCGTAAAGGGGGATTGCCGCTTCCACCCGCAAAGCTTGCCGTGCCAGCTCGCCCACTTGGCGAATGCCCAAGCCCCGACCAGACTCCAAAGCGGCCTGGCGAAAGGTGTCGCCTTGCCCTGCCGGCAGCAGGACTTCGAATCCCTCCTTGGCCAAGTCAGCCTTGTGAATGACCCATATCGGCGTCGACTGCCAGGTTGCCGGACGGGCCTGCAGGTGCTCGGAGGGCAGATCCGACCCAGCCAATTCCTTGAGCAGATCGGTCGAGCGGGGACCCTGCAGGGAAAAGTGCGCCCACTGGGAGCTGCAATCGGACAACGCGACCTCGTCCATGATGATGTACTTGCCCAGCGTTGCGACAGTCTTGCCGACTGCCTTCGAATCCAGGTCCAGGAGCAAGAAATAGGGCAGCTTGTAGATGTGGAATTCAGCCACGATCTTGCCTCGAGCCGTCAAAAAAGTGCTGTGACGGCCGGACATCTCCTCCAGTTTTTCGACATCGTTGCTGATCATGTTGTGCAGGAAGGAAACCCGATCCGGGCCGGTAGCATGGATCTTGCCGCGATCGGCAAGGGCGATCAGCCCGACTCTTTCCCTGGCGGCCTTGTATGCGGCCAGATCCTGTCCGTCCATGCGCCAATTTCAGCAATCGGGCCGAGGCCTTGTCAAATCAATGAACGAAGGGGCGGGGCGGGCGGCAGTCAGTTTTCGTGCGGTCGGCAGTGCCCGAATCCTTGCAGGCTCTGGGTTGACCACCCAGAATAGAGTATCCTTGCTGGTGGGTGAAATGCCTCACTTCTTCTGAGAGGATGGAACGCCGCCGACCTGAAACAGTCCCGGATTTAGGCCGGGTGGCCAATCAGCTTTTGGAGCCGGGATTGCGTATTTGAACCCAGGAGGACAGCCGTCATGTTCGAAGTTCGAAAAATCTTGTTTACCACCGACTTTTCCGAGGCCGCTCACCGGGCCTTGCCCCACGCGGTCGAGTTTGCCCGGCGCTTCAAAGCAGAGATCACCGTCCTGCATGTGCGGACGCTCTTCACCGATGATCCGGCCAACGCCGAGTACCGGTTCATGGACGAAGAGATGTACGAGGAATTCCTGCAATCCAACCTGGAAACGGCTTCGCAGTCCATCGACGATGGCGTGAAGTTTGGCACCGCCATCGTACGCAACCTCTCACCGGCTGCGGGGATTTTGGAATACAGTCAGGAAAACGGCATTGACCTGATCGTCATCGGAACTCACGGGCGTTCCGCCCTGGGTCACTTCTTTTTGGGCAGCGTGGCGGAGAAAGTGGTTCGGCATGCTTCCTGCCCCGTCGTGACAGTGGGTGACAAGGACGACTATATCGACCGCCCGGCCCATCGAAAGATCCTGTCGGCCTTCGATTTCTCCGAACATTCCATCCACGCCGCGGGTAAGGCGATGGAGATTGCGCGCCGCTTCGATGCCCATCTGGTGGTCTTTTATTCCTTGGAGCAGGAGGTCCACCCGGCCTTTTTCGCCACCTGGAAGCTTTCTGTCGAACATCGTATGGAAGAGATCACCAGCAACGTCTTCAAGGCCTTGTCAGAGGCTCTGGGTGAAAAAGCCGTCCAGGGAATTGAGGTCGAAGTGCGGATCGGAAATGACCGCTCCGACCGCGAGATCGGACGATATTGCCAGGAAAACGGCATCGACCTGATCGTGATGGGAACCCACGGCCTTTCGGGGCTCGACCGCGCCCTGCTGGGCAGCACCACCGAACGCGTGGTCCGCAAAGCCCCCTGCCCCGTCCTGACCTTCCATCTGCCGGGTTAAGGGGAGACGGAAGCGGGAGGTTTTCCTCAGAGGCACAAAGGCACAGAGCTTCTCTTAGGGCTCCATCTTCGGATCCCTGTGTCTGCCTGATCCGGCTTGTTCTCTTGCGGTGCACCAGTGTATTTTGGGGTCCGAGTATCTCGACACACCAAGAACTGCCGCATCCTCGGCGGCAAGGAGAATGGAAAAGATGAGCCTTCGAACACCTCCCAAAGGCGGACTCCGGTTTTTACCCCTCGTCTGGATGCTGAGCGCTTCTGGGCTGCTGCTGGCCTTTCAAGGGCCGGGCGACAGTTTGACCTATCAATCGCCTCCCCAGGCCATCGCCGACCTGGTGGACATCCCGCCCACCCCTTCGGTCAGCCTCAGCCCCGGACGGGAGTGGATGCTGCTGTTGGGCCGTCCCGGATACCCTGGCATCAAGGAGGTCTCCGAACCTGAATTGCGCATCGCAGGACTTCGCATCAACCCCCGCAATAATGGCCCCAGCCGCACTTGGAGCCTCGACAAACTCACCTTGAAACGCATCAGCGACGGGCAGATGAGGCCAATAGGCGGGCTTGCCGAAGATGCCCGAATCGGCAATGTGCGCTGGTCGCCCGACAGCAGCCGCATCGCCTTCTCGGTCTCTCACGACGACCGCATCGAACTGTGGGTGGCTGCAGTGGAAAGCGCTCAAGCGCGCAAGGTGATCCGATACGCCCTCAATGATGCCTATGGGAGCCCCTTCAGCTGGCTATCGGACAGCAGGACGCTGGTTGTGCGGACCGTTCCAGACAACCGGGGGACGGTACCCCGCAAGCCGGACGTCCCCGTCGGACCGGTGGTCGAGGAGAATATCGGCAAGCGGGCCGCTGTCCGCACCTACCAGGATCTGCTCAAGAACCCCCACGACGAGGCTCTTTTCGATCACTACATGACCTCGCAGGTGATGGAAGTGACGGTGGACGGGGAATTCAGGAAATTGGGTGCAGCAGGGATCATCACCCGCGTCTCCCCGTCACCCGATGCCCGTTTCTTCTTGGTGGAAACCATTCACCAGCCCTATTCCTACCGCGTACCCGCCTCCCGCTTCCCGCGCCGTGTCGAGGTCTGGAACCGGCAGGCAGAGGTGGTTCACACGCTGGCCGACCTGCCTCTGGCCGAATCGATTCCAATCTCCTTCGATTCCACCGCCACAGGCCCGCGTTCGGTCGGTTGGCGCAGCGATGCAGCGGCGACGCTGGCCTGGGCAGAAGCCCAGGACGGAGGCAATGCACGCCAGCCAAGCGAAGTCCGCGACCGGCTCCTGGCTCTGGCTGCGCCTTTCGACGCCAAGCCAACGGTTCTGGCTGACCTGGGCCTGCGATACGCTGGGACTGTCTGGGGGCACGACGGCATGGCCTTGGTGCTGGAGCGCTGGTGGAAAACCCGCCAAACGCGCATTTGGCTGATCCAGCCTGGTGCACCTCAGCAACAAGCCAGGAAGATCTTCGACTATTCCTTTGAGGACCGCTACAACGACCCCGGCTTTCCGATCCTGAAGGCAACGCCCCAAGGCGGCTCGGTCCTGCTGACGGCTAACGGCGGCCGTTCGGTTTTCCTTTCCGGAGCGGGACATTCGCCGCAGGGCAGCCACCCCTTCCTGGACAGGTTCGACACCCGCACGGGCCAGAAGGAAAGGCTCTGGCAGTCGCAGGATCCCTACTACGAATCGGTGGTGGACCTGATCGATGCCGAGTCCATGCAACTCATCACCCGGCGCGAGTCCAACCGGGATGTGCCCAACTACTACCTGAGAAACCTGGCTCAGGACGAGATGCGCCCCCTGACCAGCTTCCCCAACCCGCATCCGCAGTTCGCCGAAGCCGACAAGGAGTTGATCCGCTATAAGCGCCAGGACGGAGTGGAACTCACGGCCACCCTCTACACGCCTCCCGGATGGACCTCCCAGGACGGTCCCCTGCCCATGCTGATGTGGGCCTATCCCCGCGAATTCAAGAGCGCCCGTGCAGCCGGCCAGGTGACCACATCGCCGCACCGCTTCACGAGGGTCAGCTGGGGCGGCCCGCTTCCCTGGCTGCTGCACGGTTATGCCGTCCTGGAGGGACCCACCATGCCCATCGTCGGGGAAGGGGAAGCCGAGCCCAACGACACCTATGTCGAACAGCTGGTGGCCAGCGCCCAGGCGGCCGTGGACGAAGTGGTGCGGCGCGGCGTGGCAGACCCCGCCCGGATCGCCATCGGAGGCCACTCCTACGGCGCCTTCATGACCGCCAACCTGCTGGCCCATTCCGATCTGTTCAGGGCCGGAATCGCCCGCAGCGGCGCCTACAACCGCACCCTCACCCCGTTTGGCTTTCAGGCCGAGGAACGCACCTATTGGCAGGCGCCCCAGGTCTACTTCGCCATGTCGCCCTTCATGCATGCCGACAAGGTCGACGAGCCCATCCTGCTCATCCACGGCGAAGCCGACAACAACTCGGGGACCTTTCCCATCCAGAGCCGGCGCTTCTATCACGCCCTGAAAGGGCACGGCGCCATCGCCCGGCTGGTCATGCTGCCTCATGAAAGCCACGGCTACCGCGCCCGCGAGTCAGTGCTGCACACCTTGTGGGAGATGACCGAGTGGCTGGACCGCTACGTCAAGAATGCCACCCCGCGCCAGGATACGGAAGTGGAGACGACGGGCAGCGGGAATCGATAGTGCCTTCAGGGGCAGGCCGGAGGGTTTCGCGCCAAGACGCAGAGGGCGCAAAGTTCAAGGGAAAAGCCAGAGCGACCCATGAAGGACTCCAAGCGGAAAAGACTGACCGGTGCCCTGGCTTGGTCCCGCTGCCGGGACATGGTCAAGGAAAGGGGCGGTGAAGCGCAGGACGAGATGCAGCACATGCTCTGGGTACGCCTCAGAGCAGCCCTGGTGGTTTGCTGCCTGGCCCTCGGGATGTTCCTGATCAGGGACTTGGTGCTGACCTTCGTACCCGGCTTTCAGATTCCGGACCTGCCCCCCCAGAACATCTATGTCGGTTCGGCCGTGCTGGTGGTCGAACTGCTATTGCTGGGATTGCTTTCCTGCCCCTTTCGCTTCAGCAGGAGGGGGCTGCGCAGCATCGAGCTGACCTCTTTCGGCCTGCTCACTCTTTCTCTGGCCACCTACAACTATTTTCAGCTCGACCTGGCTGTGTCTGAAGGTACTCAGGCATCGCTCCTGGCAGCCAATCGCAGTGCTTTGGTGAGCAATTTCGGATTAGTGGTGGTTTACGGGATGTTCATCCCCAACGACTGGAAGCGGGCTGCGGCGGTGATTTTGCCCATGTCGCTGATTCCCGCCCTGGCGCCCCTGCTCATTCCAGCTGCGCCCGAAGCTTTTCGTGCCGTAGCCACGCCGGCCTTCATCACAGAGGGCATCATTCACCGGCTCGTCGCCGCCCTGGCGGCCATTTACGCATCGCACCTGATCACCGGGCTGAGAAGCGAAGCTTCCGAAGCCAAGCAGATGGGCCAGTACCAGTTGGCCGAGCAGATCGGGGCGGGAGGCATGGGCGAAGTTTGGAAGGCCAAGCACCGCCTGCTGGCCAGCCCGGCAGCCATCAAGCTGATCCGCCCCGAGGTGATGGGCAACGGCGATGCCGCCCGCACCGATTCCACCCTGCGCCGATTCGAGCGCGAGGCCCGTTCGACAGCGGCTTTGCGTTCGCCTCACACCGTTCAGCTCTACGACTTCGGCACCACCGAAGACGGCGCTTTCTACTACGCCATGGAATTGCTGCAGGGACTGGACCTGGAATCTTTGGTGCAGCGCTTCGGCCCCCTGCCCGCCTCAAGGGCCGTCTACCTGCTGCGCCAGGCTTGCGATTCGCTGGCTGAGGCCCACGGCTGTGGAATGATCCATCGCGACATCAAGCCGGCCAACCTCTTCTCTTGTCGATTGGGGATCAACTACGATTTCGTCAAGGTGCTCGATTTCGGGTTGGTCAAGACCATCCACGAACTGGGTACCGACACCGCCCGCCTTACCCAGGAGGGCCTGACCACCGGCACCCCCGCCTACCTTTCTCCCGAACTGGCCATGGGCAACTTGGATGTCGATTCCCGATCCGACATCTACGCGCTGGGCTGCGTGGCCTACTGGCTGCTGACGGGTCAGTTGGTCTTTGAGGGAGAAAACTCCATCGCCATCGCCGTAGCCCACGTCAGCCAGCAGCCGGTGGCGCCTTCGCGCCGCTCCGAACTGGAAATCCCGCTCGAGTTGGATGAGGCGATCCTGGCATGCCTGGCAAAGAAACCTGAAGAGCGTCCCCAGAGCGCCAGCGAGTTGGACCAGTTGCTGGAAGCCGTCCCCTTGCAGTCACCCTGGAACCGCCTCCGGGCCGAAAGCTGGTGGCAAAAGCATGGGTTGCTGAATTAGGCAGTTGGCAGTTGGCAGTTGGCAGTTGGCAGTTGGCAGGCTAGAGTTTTTGCAGCTTTCTGCTCTCCCTTCCCTCTTCTGCCTCTCTGCGCCTTTGCGTCTCTGCGTGAACTCTCTCTGCTCCCTTGGCGGCCTTTGCGTCTTGGCGCGAAATCTCATGCTCCCCCGGATGCAGCGAGGCCAATCTGCGGCGCAGGTAAAGGATGGGGGCGCCTGAGACCCAGGTGACTACGGTGGGGGCGATGATCATCCAGTTGACCACGTGAAGCAAGGCGTGCCCGCCCACCTCGGGGACATATCCCAACATGGTGCGCAGCAGTTCAGGGTCGTGGAAGGCTGTTGAATTGCCCGTCAGCCAGCTATGCAGCATTCCCACCAAGAGGATCCCCTGACAGAAGGCAAACAGGATCATATTGCCCAGCCAGAGCTGGAGAATTCCCAGATGGGAGTGGCGAGAGACCCGGAAGGTCAGGTAGAGGGCGCCTCCGAATTCGACCGCCGTCAGGCTGTGAATCTGGATCAGCAGGGCCGGCTGGCCTACCAAGACCCAGAATGCCTTCCCCAGGCCGACGCCCAGTGCAAAGAGGAGGATCGGTCGAAGCAGTTGGAAAAGGGATTGCATGGCGGTCGGGGGCCGGAGACCGGAAACCGGAGACCGGCAGAGGGATCCCGCATCCTGTCCCATGCCCCCATTCGTGCTCCTATTCCTCGAAAAAGAATTTCTTGCGTTCTCTGGGGTGGTTGCCGATCTGGTTCATGCTGCGGGCGTCGTAAAGGCGTCCGTTGACCATCACGTATCGGATCTCCTCAGTGCTGCGAATGTTCTGCAGGGGATTCTGCTCCAGCACCAGCAGGTCAGCCAGCTTGCCGGACTCGAGCGAGCCCAGGTCGGCGTCCAATCCCAGGTAGCGGGCGCCGTCCAGGGTGGCGGCGCGCAAGGCTTGGTGAGTGCTCATGCCGCCCTGGACCAGCATCCAGGTTTCCCAGTGTGCCGCCAGTCCTTCGCGCTGGCCGTGGGCGCCGACCAGGACCTGGCCTCCTGCGTCCACCAGCTGCTTGCAGATGCGGGCGTTGCTGATGTGGTTGAATTCGTCCTCGGGCGCCATGATGCGCCGCCGCGAACGCGGGTCCACAAAGCGGCGCGGCACGAAGGTCATAAGGCGCTCGTTTTCCCACACGTTGGTCTTCTGGTACCAGTAGTTTTCGCCCCACAGGCCTCCGTAGCCCACCACCAGGGTGGGGGTGTAGCCGACCTTCGTCTTGGGCCATAGCTGCAGGACGTCCGAGTAGATGCGGGCCACCGGGATGGAGTGCTCGATGCCGGTGTGCCCGTCCACCACCATGTTCATGTTGTGCTGAAAGAGCGAGCCGCCCTCGGGGAACACCATCATCTCCAGCTCGCGGGCCGCCTGCAGGACTTGCTGGCGCTGGTCGCGGCGGGGCTGGTTGTAGCTTTTGACGCTGAAGGCGCCCACCGCCTTCATGCGGCGCAGGTGTGCCCGGGCATCCTCCAGGCTGTCGATTTCGGCCTTGATCGAGCCGGCCGCGCCGTAAAGGATCGTCCCCGTCGAGAAGATGCGCGGCGCCGTGATCATGCCCGCCTTGGCCATCTCGCTGGCGGCGAAGATCTGGCTGGTGTCGTTGGAGGGGTCGTGAATGGTGGTCACCCCAAAGGTCAGCCCGGCGTATAGCGCCCAGTTCTGCTCGGGGATGATCTCGTTGCTGCCCTGGGGCCCGTGGGCGTGCACGTCGATGATTCCCGGCATCAGGGTCAGCCCCTGGCAGTCCACCACATGGGCGTCTGAGGGAACCTGGACCTGATCACGGGCGCCAAGGGACTGGATGCGGTTGCCGCTCACCAGCAACGTGCCGTCCTCGATCACCTCATCGCCGTTCATGGAGATGATGCGCCCTCCCACGAAAGCCACCGTGCCTTGCGGGACGTCATGGGGATGCTGAAAGGAGATATTGACGCCCTGGTCCGTCGGCGGAGGCAGTTCGTCGGGAGCGCCCTCCATGAAGGCAAAGGCGTCCGTCAGCTCTCGAGTAAAAAGCTCCGGTCCCAGCGCCCAGTGGAGCTTGCTGCTGTCTCCCGACCAGCGCAGATACTCTCCGGCGTCCCGCGACACCTGCTTGACGGGGATGGAGCGGGTCTTGGGGCCGATGTCGACTTTTTGACCGGTGGGGACGAAGGGTGCGATGTAGCAGTTGAAGCGTTCGCTGAAAGCCACCCACTTGCCGTCGGGCGATACCCGGAACTCGGTGGCGTTGCCGCTTTCCAAGTGGGTGCGCTCCTCCTTGCCCTCCATGGAGGCGCTGCGCAGCTGGCGCTTGCCCTGGCCGGCGAAGGTCATAAAGAAGATGCGGTCATTGGAAGCGCCGAAGTGCTGCTGGAGGCCCGTCCGGGAGATGCGCTCAGCAACGCCTCCCTGGGCCGGAATCTTGTAGAGCCCCGTATCTCGGGACCAGAGCGGGCTGGTGACGAATCCTCCCGACACCTTGCGGTAGACAATGGTCCGGCCGTCCGGACTGAAGACCGGCTCGACAAAGTGGCCTTTTTCCTGGGTGACAATGCGGGCAGGGCCGCCGCTGGACGACACCACCCGGACGGCCGACAGCTCCTGATCGTCCCAGCTGACATAGGCGACCCACTGCCCGTCGCGCGAAAAAGAGGGGTAAAACTCGAAGTGATCGCTTTGGCTCGTCAAACGGCGCGCAGTCCCATCAGGCAGGTCACGGACGTAAAGGTGTCCCATGGCCGAGTAGACCACCTTGTCCCCCAGGGGAGAAACCTCCACCCAGCGCAGCATCTTGACCTCAAACTGGTCCGGCGCCGCCTGAACGGGGAATCGCACCGCTTCCAGCACCGTGCGCGATCCCTGCACGTGGAAAGGGATCTCCTCGACCTGCTTGGAAGCGATGTCGATGCGGTGGATGCCGCCCCGCGCCCAGAAGATGATGGAACGGCTGTCGGGCGTCCAGGCCATGGACGGGTAGACGCCGTGGATGGCCCAGGTCTCCTGCATGTCCCTTTCCAGACTGTCGTAAAGGGGCCATTCCTTGCCCGAGGCGATGTCGTGCAAGAAGAGGACGCTCTTGTAGCGGACACGGCGCACAAAGGCCAGCAGCTTGCCGTCGGGCGAGGGGGTGGGCCGGATCGAGCCGCCCGGGCCGGAAAGGAAGGTTTCGGTGCGGCCCGTTTGCCGGTCCAGCCGACGGACCGTGTAGATCTGGGTGTTGGGATCCTTGTTGTACTGGAAGGTCTGCCCGGACGTGGAATCGAGGCTGTAGTAAAGGTAGCGCCCGTCGGGAGAAATTGCCGGTTCGCCCAGGTCCTTTTGGTCGTTGGGGCGCTTGACCATCTGCAGTCCGGAACCGCCGCTGCGGTGGTAGAGCCAGATTTCGCCGGCGCCCAAGGAGCGGGTCGAGGTGAAGTGCTTGCGGGCCGCCACATACTCGCCGTCGGGCGTCCAGGCCGGGCTGTTGAGCAAGCGGAAGCTCTCCTTGGTGACCTGGCGGGGATCCGTGCCGTCGCGGCTCATGACCCAGATGTTGTCGCCGCCCCCGGAATCGCTGGTGTAGGCGATATGCTCACCGTCGGGACTGAAGCGCGGCTGCATGTCCCAGGCCAAGCCGCTGGTGACGGGGCGCGCCTCGCCCCCGGTGGCGGGCAGAAGATAGATGTCGCCCAGCAGGTCGAAAACGATCTGCTCTCCGTCGGGGCTCAGGTCCAGGCTCATCCAGGTGCCCTGCCGGGTATCGATGGGGATTTCCTGGCGCGGGCCGGGCGGGTCGGAGACTTCCCACTTCTTCTTGTCCGGTCCCTCATCATTGGCTTCCCCCATGACTGACTGGGCCGGCGAAAAGGCCGTGCAGGCAGCCAGAATCAGCAGCAGAACCCATTTGTCGCAATTGCGGGCTGTGGCTTTCATGAC
>JANQFM010000923.1 GCA_028277865.1 Acidobacteriota bacterium | reverse complement strand
CTCTGGCTTGGGGAGCCCAGCTCCACCAAAGGTTGTAGGCCAATTCGCCCAGGCGACCGATTCTCTCAGGCAGGCCTTCGAAGGCAGACGATTGCATTCAATGCTTCTCCCCGGCGGTGCGTCCGCCGTCTGAAAGCGAATTATGTTAGGGAATCCATGCATCAAGGTCAATCAGGGCAAGCGGGTAAGCCCGTCTTTCGCGACCTTGCACATCTTCCTCTACAATGAAACCCCCGTGAATCCTTACCTGAACCGTGCCATGATCCGACAGTCGAAGGACTTCTTCGGAAGGCGCAGCGAGGTGGCCCGCATCTTGTCCAGGCTGGGCGCCGATCCGCCTCAGAGCGTTTCGGTGGTCGGGGAGCGACGCATCGGCAAGTCATCCTTGCTTTTTCACTTCACCGATCCTTCGGTTCAAGAGGAGGCGCTGGGAGAGGGTGCCGACTCGCTAACGACGGTGTTTTTGGATTGCCAGCAGCTACGTCGCACGACTGTGGAAGATTTCTTCGAGCTCCTCTTGCAGCGTGTCGGAGTCGAGGGCGGTACAAAAGGTCCGGCCGGCGGATACGCCAGCTTTCGTCACGGCTTGGAGATGCTGGAAAAAAAAGAAAAAAAACTGGCACTGCTGCTGGATGAATTTGACGCCGTCACCTCGAACCCGGCCTTCGGACCCGACTTTTATTCCTTCCTGCGCTCCATGGCCAACAACTTCCCGGTGGCGTTTCTGACCTCCTCCAAGACAGAGCTGCAGAGGCTTTGCTTTTCGGATGAGATCTCGGACTCGCCTTTTTTCAACATTTTCACAAACCTTTACCTGAAGCCTTTTCCGCAAGAAGAGGCCCAGCAGTTGATCTGTGTCCCCTCCGAACGCGAGGGGCATCCCTTGAAGCCATTCGAAACCCAGATCATCGAAATGGCAGGGCTCTTTCCCTTTTACCTCCAAATCGCCTGTTCCTCATTCTTCGAGCAAGCCTCTGAGAAGCCGGGTCGGCGGACGGATGAGGCAGCGGTTCGGGAGCGCTTTCTCGAAGAGGCCGCTCCCCACTTCGATCACTTTTGGGGGCAGGCGCCTGACGAAGCCCGCCGGGCTCTGAGGCGGGTCATTCGCCGGGAGCAGCCGCTGCCCGAAGAAAGGCACGTCTGCCGGCAGTTGGAGCGGTCAGGCTATTTGAGGCAAGACGGGGGCCACTACCAGATCTTCCCAAGCCTCTTTGCACGGCATATAGGCAGCCTCGAAGCCGCCAGCGGCGAGAGCGCCGTGTCAGCCCTGCCGCAAGGGAGCCCTTTGCAGCCGGGAAGCCGTCTGCACCAGTACCGCATTGTCCACAAGGCCGATGAAGGCGGAATGGGGGTCATCTACCAGGCCGAGGATACTTTGCTGAGCCGTCGGGTGGCTCTCAAGTTCATTCAGCCCCGTGCCAGCCGATCCCCTCTCACCCGCAAGCGCTTTCTGCAGGAAGCCCGCGCTGCTGCTGCCCTCAGCCATCCGGCCATCACTTCGGTGTTCGAACTCTTCGAGCACGAAGGCCAGGTGGTTCTGGTGATGGAATGGATCGATGGCCGCTCGCTCAAGCAACTCATCCGCCGGGAAGGGCCGGTCGAGTGGCAGCGCCTGACCGCTTGGATGATTCAGGCTTGCGAGGGACTGCAGGAGGCTCACCGGCAAGGGATCGTACACCGCGACATCAAGTCCTCCAACCTGATGCTCAGCAGCCAGGACAAGATCAAAATCACCGACTTCGGGCTGGCCAAGGAATGGAGTGATGAGACGGCGACATACTCGGACAGCGATTTGACCCAGGAAGGAATGCTGGTGGGCACCATCGACTACATCTCCCCCGAGCAGGCGCGCGGCGAGCCAGTGGATGGACGCAGCGACCTATATTCATTGGGGGTTGTCTTTTTCGAGGGGCTGACCGGTCAGTTGCCCTTCCATCGCAAGACGCCCGCCGCCACCCTCAAGGCCATTTTCAGCGAGCCTGCTCCCTACCTGGGGCTGTACAATCTCGAAAACGCCGACCGGCTGGACCGGGTGATGCAAAGGCTGCTGGAGAAATCTCCCTCCAAACGCTACGAGAGTGCGGCAGCGCTTTCAAAGGAATTCGAGGCGATGCTGAAAAAGAAGAAATTCTTAGGGCTGTTCGGGTAGGGAGAAGAAGGGATTCACGCAGAGGCGCAGAGACGCGGAGGAGCCAGATGGGTTCTCTTCTTCTCTTCCTCTCTCTCCGCGTCTTTGCGCCTCTGCGTGAAACCCTCCCGGTCCTCATCGCACCTTGCGCCGCGCCTTTTTGAGTTCATCGTGCAGGATCCGCTCCGGTCCTGGGTATAGCAGGACCGCCTGGTAATGCGGCAAGGCACGCGCCGCTTCGCCTCTTTTCTCATGGATCTGGGCGATTTGAAAGTGAGCCAGGGGGAGTGTCTCCAGCTCTGCATGAGGTGACTGGACGGCTTTT
>JANQFM010000906.1 GCA_028277865.1 Acidobacteriota bacterium | reverse complement strand
ACCCGGCCGTTGGAGGGCGTACCCAGCACCACCACTCCCGATCCCAGTTGGTTGCGCATCCGGTCGGCCAACTGGCGCAGGGCGCTGCGGTCCAGCTGCTCGACCTGCTGTGAAACGACCGGGATGCCGTTGACCTGGCGGGCCTGGCTTTGGGCATCGCCGCTTTCGGCTTGGGCCAGCTTGAGCTGCAGTTCTTCCACCTGCCGGTTGGCCGTCTTCAGCTGGCGGGTCATGCGCTCCACAGCCTGGGCCAGGTTGTCGCGGCGCGTGTTGAGCTGGCTGCTGAGCCTTTCCACCAGATCGCCGTCGGCCAACAGATTCCCCAAAGCGCCCTCGCCGGTGACGGCCTCCACCCGGCGGACTCCCGCCGAGATGCTCGATTCGCCGGTGATGTTGAATAGGCCGATGTCGCCCGTGCGGCGGACGTGGGTCCCCCCGCAAAGCTCCATGCTGAAACCGGGCACATGGACCACCCGGACGCGCTGCTGGTATTTTTCGCCGAAGAGGGCCATTGCGCCCCGTTCGATGGCCTCATCCAAGTCGCAGATGTCGGTCTGCACCTCGATGTTGCTTCGGATTTTGCGGTTGACGATCTCCTCGATCTCGCGCAGCTCCAGGGGCGTCACCTGCTTGTAGTGGGTGAAGTCAAAGCGCAGCCGGTCCGGCGCCACCAGCGAGCCCGCCTGCTTGACGTGCGGCCCCAGCACTTCGCGCAATGCGGCGTGGAACAGGTGGGTGGCCGTATGGTTTCTTTGAGTCGCCCGGCGCGGCGCCTGCAGAACGCTGGAGGTGACCTTGTCACCCACTGACAGGCTTCCCGACAGGACTTCGACCTTGTGCAAGCGCAATTCGCCCAGCGGGTTGAAAACATCGTTCACAGCTGCTTGCCCCGCGTCGTGGACGATGCGCCCCCGGTCAGACACTTGCCCGCCCGATTCGGCGTAAAAGGGAGTCCTGTCCAGCACCGCTTCACCCTTTTGGCCCTCCTTCAGGCAAGAAACCTCTTCACCTTCCCGGACCAAGGCAATGACCTTTCCCGCCACGCCTTCGATTTCCTGATAGCCTGTGAATTCGGACTTCAGTCCCCGGTCGGCAAGCGACTTGTAAAGCGGCTGAGCGGCCTTGGCGCCTCCCTTCCAGCTGGCGCGCGCCCTCTCCTTTTGCTTTTGCATCTCGCCATCAAATCCCTGCTGGTCGATGCCGAAACCCTGCTCCTGGGCGATTTCTTGAGCCAGGTCCAGGGGGAAGCCGTAGGTGTCGTAAAGGCGGAACAGCTCTTTGCCAGGCAACTGCTTGTCGCCTTGGCTGGCGGCGGATTCACAGATTTCCTCCAGCCGGGAGAGGCCGTGGTCCAGGGTGGCGCTGAACTTCTCCTCCTCGCTGCGTACGATGCGGGCAGCATACTCGCGGCTTTCCTCCAATTCGGGAAAGGCGCTTTTCATCAAGTGGCAGACCAGGGCGGTGAGGGTGTACAGGAACGGATCCTTGCAGCCCAGCATCTTGCCGTGGCGAATGGCCCGCCTCAAAATCTTGCGCAGCACGTAGCCCCGGCCCTCGTTGCCGGGAATCACCCCGTCGTTGATCAAAAAGGCACAGGCACGGCTGTGGTCGGCCAGAATGCGCAGACTGACCCCCGACGGCCCATCCCGATCGTCATCGGCCCCGGTCAGGCGGACGGCTTCCTGGATGAGAGGCTGAAAGAGGTCTGTTTCCCAGTTGCTGGCGACGCCCTGGATGAGGCTGCAAAGGCGTTCCAAGCCCATTCCCGTGTCGATTGAAGGAGAGGGAAGCGGCGTTTGGCTTCCTTTGGCATCGCGGTTGAACTGCATGAAGACCAGATTCCAGACTTCAAAAAAGCGCTCCGGATCCGATTCGGGGTCGCCTTCCCCTTGGCCGGTGAGGTCAAAGTGGACTTCCGAGCAGGGTCCGCAGGGTCCCGTGTCGCCCATGGCCCAGAAATTGTCCCTTTCCCCCAGCCGAAAGACTCGCCTGGCGCCCAGCCCGATGTGATCCTTCCACAGGCCGTAGGCCTCCTCGTCATCCCTGTAGACGGTGGCCACCAGCCGTTCGGCCTCCAAGCCGTAAACCTCGGTGCAAAGTTCCCAGGCATACTCGACGGCCTCTTTTTTGAAGTAGTCGCCGAAGGAAAAATTGCCCAGCATTTCGAAGAAGGTGTGGTGGCGGGGGGTCCGTCCCACCTGTTCCAGGTCGTTGTGCTTGCCGCTGACGCGCATGCATTTTTGGCTGGTCACAGCCCGATTGTAGTCGCGCTTTTCCAGGCCCAGGAAAACGTCCTTGAACTGGTTCATTCCGGCGTTGGTAAAAAGCAAAGTGGGGTCGTCATGAGGAACCAGGGAGCTGCTGCGGACCCGTTTGTGACCCCGTTCCTCGAAGTAGCTCAGGAATGTCTCGCGAATTTCGGAAGCGCTTTTGATGCTCATGATCTCATTCCGGCAAGCTGTCCACGCCGCCGTTTTCCAGGTCTCCGCTCAGGTTCATCATCCTAAAATACGGCGACAGCCGCTGTCGAATCGCATCAGGGGGAAAACCCAGCCGCAGGCAGCGATCGTGGAGTTTCTTGAGGCGGGCCAAACTGCCGGGAGCGCCCTTGCTCTCGACCCATTTGTCGATAATGCCCTGAAGGGCTTCATTCTCAGCACGCTCGTCGGCAGCTGCTTCCAGCGCTTCAGCAATGACCGGCTGCGCGATCTGGTGCCGTTCCAGGTCCAGGGCGATGCGGCGATCGCCCCAGTTCTTGTGCAGCCGCGCCAAGACGGCCCGCTGCAGGGCGAACTGTCGGTCGTCCAGGTAGCCTTGGGCCTCAGCCCTTCGCAGCGCCCTCTGGATCTCCGGCTCATCATGATGGCGAGCCAGCTTGAGGGCCAACTCCCTTCGGCTGTGACTGCGCACCGCCAAATAGCGAATCAGTCGTTCATACGCGGTCATGGCCCAA
>JANQFM010000877.1 GCA_028277865.1 Acidobacteriota bacterium | reverse complement strand
TGAATGGCTAGGCCGCGAGCCAGCAGCCTCATCGCGGTCTCTGCGCATCCCCTCCCCTCCTTCGGGGCGGCAATCCGCCCCGAAGGAGGGGAGGGGATGCGCTATTGTTTGGCTCCACCGATTCTAGCTTTCCAGTCGTGGGCTCCGCCGGGGCGGGCCCGGCGGCGGCCCAGAGAAGCTGCTCGATTCGATTCCTCCCATGGGTTAACCGAATACTTACCGTATCTCGAAATCAGAATCGTGCCGATAACCCTCTTATTCTCTTAGCTTTGCGTTCTTTGCGGCTTTGCGCGAACTCCCCTGGACACGGTCCCACCCCTGTTGATGGCGTTGCTCCTCTGCCTCTCGATTTCCTCGCTTACTCTCTCTCGAACAGACCGGGAACTGATCCTTTGCGCCGTGCGCAAGACCGCCTCGAGAGCCTCGTCGTTGAGTCGGCGGTTTTGCAGCAAGGCCGTCAAGGCCTTCCCTTGTGAGGACGAAGAGGACATCGACTCCACGGCATCCAGATAGGATCGGATGACGGTCTTCTCAGTGCTGCATACTTCTGCCAGCCGCTCCAGAACGCGCAACCGTTCACTGTTGGAGGAAATGCGGCGAACGGCTTGAGCGGTTTCGGACTGGATGAAGGGACTCAAGGTTTGCTTGTCGATCAGGGAAATGAGGGCGCGGCGTTGCTCGCTGGAAGAGCTGATGCCTTCAATGGTGCGCAGGATGGCCGAGAAAACATCTTCTTGGGGAGGCGCTGCGCGGGAGAGCTCCTCCAGTGCGGCCCGCCTTTCGGATGAGGAGGAGATGGTGCCGATGGCACGGGCCATGGCGATGGCCGACTCGGCGTCCAGGGGACGTCGACGGACGATCTCGGCGAGGGCTTTGCGGCTCTCCGAACTGGAGGATATTTCTTCTGTCGCTTCCATCAACTCCACCGTGAGGGGGGAGTCCTGGGGCTGGCTTTCGGCCAGCGTGACCAGGGTCTTGCGCAAACGGGAGGAACTGGAGATGGTGCGGGCGGCCACCCGTACGGCACGTTGCAGGATGGGCGGGTCGGCGGGGCCTCTTTCGACCAATTGGCGGATGTAGATCTGGGCCGCGGCGCTGCTTTCCAGATCCTCAGTCTCGTCCAGCAGCGCGTCCGGGCCGTTTTGGCTCAGAATGCGACGCGCCCTGGCAGCGGCCCCGATATGAGTCTCCCGCGCCACCCGAAGCATCATTGCGGCCATCCATCGACGCGCCTCGTCGTCGATTTCCGATTGCCGCCCGCCGACTTCGTAGTGAAATTGAGGAGTGCCGTCCGGGGCAGCCGTGATCTCCAGTTCGCGCACGCGGCTCAGGCGTCGCTCGCGCAACAACAGGCGGGCGCCGGGCGCCAGGCCCATGACCTCGCTGCCATCTTCGCTCAGTTCGATTTCCCCCCGCGAGCGAATCTCCACGCTCGACAGCGCGTTGCTCCAGACCCATCGGCCTTCATCGCCCGAAAAGTCGCTGAAGCGCCCGCATCCAACCAGAAAAAATGCGAACAATAGCAAACAAGCTTTTTTCATGGTGCCCTCCCAGAGAATCCAAAGTCCAAAGTCCAAGGTCCAAGGTCCAAGGTCAGTTGTCAGTTGTCAGTTGTCAATTGTCAGTTGAGAGAGTAATTCAATTCTTCTGACGCCTGTGTCCTTTCTGACCTTCCGCATGCACTCTGCTTACGGACGGGTGTGGCGGGAAGTTCACCTTTGGACCGCTGATCGGCTTTTCGGGTCCGCAGCCAGCCTCTACAATGGCAGACCAGCCATGGCTAAGAGACGGCATTCAAGAGAAGATCCTGCCCGGGAAGAGATCCGCTTTCTCCAGGGCCCTCAACGGCGCGGCAGCGAGTTCCTGAGGGTGATGAGGATCGGGTGGGAGTTTATACGCGGCTTCAGGATGCTGCACTTCATAGGCCCCTGCGTGACAGTATTCGGCTCGGCACGCTTCGGGGAAGAGCACCGCTATTACCAGCTGGGACGGCGGGTGGGAGCGGAACTGGCCCGGGCCGGCTTCAATGTCCTCACGGGAGGCGGAGGCGGCATCATGGAGGCTGCCAACCGGGGCGCCAAGAGCGTCGGGGGGCACTCCGTCGGCTGCAACATCCTGCTCCCCCGCGAACAGCGCCCCAATCCCTACCTGGACCAATGGATGGAGTTCCGATACTTTTTTGTACGCAAGGTGATGCTGGTCAAGTATTCCTACGCCTTCGTCGCCTTGCCCGGCGGCTTCGGGACCATGGACGAGATCTTCGAAACCGTCACACTGATTCAGACCGGCAAGATCCGGGACTTCCCGCTCATCTTGATGGGATGCGACTTCTGGGAGCCTTTGCTGGATCTGCTCCGTCAACGCTTCATCCCTGAGAGGACCATCAGCCAGGATGACATCGACTTGCTGACCGTCACCGATTCGGTCGAAGAAGCGGTTGAAAGGGTCCGTCAGACAGGGGTGCGCCGTTTCGGGCTCAACTACGAGCCGCGGCTGAAAGAGCGCCAGGCCTGGACGGAGTGAAAGGAGGGAGACCGGAAACCGGAAACCGGCAGA
>JANQFM010000807.1 GCA_028277865.1 Acidobacteriota bacterium | reverse complement strand
TACATCAGGATTCCCAAGGAGAAGATCTTGCCGGCGGCGCGGCGCATCAGGGTGATGGCGCCCAGCAGCAGGGCAACGGCCACAGGGAGCTCCCACCATGCCACCTCAGCCAAGGCCAATCGCATGGGAAGGACTGACGGCGAGGTCAGCGGAAACAGGCCCATCAACTTCGAGAAGAGAGTGTCCGGGTTCTTGATCAAGACAAAGGCCAAAGCCAGGGGCAGGAGGGGCACCATCAGGAAGGAACCGCGAGAAGAGCTGTTGGGGTCGTCGATGGTGGCCGCGATGGCACCGAAAAAGGCGAACCAGAAAAGGAAACCCAACAGGGCCATCAGCGCCAATTGAGCCAACAGGAAGGGGTCGATCATGGCCAAAGGGATTTCAAGCCCGCCGCCCAGCCAGATCATCACCAGGTTGGCCAGCAGGCTTCCCGATGACAGCGTCAGAACCGAGGCCAGGGCAACGCCTGACAGCCCGAGGATCTTGCCGTCGATCCAGACCTGAGGCGCGATGGCCGAGATGACCGATTCAGTGACCCGTTGCTGCTTCTCGCCCGTAATTGCGATGAACAGGTAGGAATTGCCGACCAGGACTCCCCACAACATCAGGCCTAAAAAGACGAGCGCAAAGACGGTCTCTGCAAAGCCGGAGGATTTCCCCTCGCCGCCTTCGAAAGTCACCTCGATCTCCACCGGCGCCAGCAGCTCTTGCAGTTCCTGCGGCGTCAGCTGTGCCTCGCGGATGCGGATTTCCCGGCTGGAAGCGTCGAGAATCGACGCCAGTTCGTCCTTCCAGAAGGGCTCTTTCGAGACCACCAACTCGGCCCTACTGGGGTTGTGCAAGATGATGAGGGCATCCAATTCCTTGTCGGCTACGGCGACCCTCAGATTCTCTTGGCTGCGGCCGGCGACCTCTTCGAGGACGAATGAGCTGGCGGGAGGAAACTGGAAAGGCAGCCTTTCGGCATGCAGCACCGCTACCGAGATTTTTTCCTCCATCATACTGAAAAGAGCTTTGCCTCCGGTATAAAGGAGCGCAATGAGGAGGATGACCAGCCAGGAGATGATCACCTCCTTGGGTTTGAAAAAACGCCGGAATTCCCAGCGGGCCACTTGCAGCACCATGGACCAATGACTCATGAGGGCACCTCCTTTGGGGCGGAATCGGCTTCAACTGCGCGCACGTAGATGTCGTGCAGGCTGAGGCGCTCGGAGCGAACCGACTGGATATCCATCAACGAGCCCAGCTGAACCAGCAGATCGCTGAGCGAATGGCCTTGCCTGACCAGTACCGTCAGCTCCCCGCCGGGGTCAAACTCGGCCCCGGCCACCGCAGGATGGGCTCTCAGGCTGCCCAGGGCGGGCCGGCCCTGCACCTGAAGCAGCAGCTTGCCGGCGGCCTGCTGGCCGTCTTTTATGTCCCCCATGCTTCCTTGCAGGACCTGCCGTCCCCGGTTCATGAGCAGCATCCGGTCGGCCAAACGCTCCACCAGTTGCATCTGGTGAGCGCAGAGCAGAATCGTCATGCCTGCGTCGCGCAATTCCCGGAAGAGATCGAGGAAGAGATCCTGGTTGAGCGGATCCAGCCCTGAGAAGGGCTCGTCCAGGATGGCGAAGCGGGGACGGTGCAGGATGGCGACGATGAATTGCACTTTTTGTTGATTGCCCTTGGAGAGGGCGTCGATCTTGTCCTGAGCCCGATCGGCCAGCTCCAGCCTTTCCAGCCACTGCTGGGCAGCCTGGGTTGCCTGCTGCTTTGGCAGGCCGCGAAGGACTCCGAAGTAGGTCAGAGTCCTCAAGACCGGGACATCCTTGTAAAGCCCCCGCTCTTCGGGCAAATAGCCGATGTCCTGTGCCTGGGGACGGCCGTTGGCCTCTCCCAGCCGCCAGGAAATGCTTCCCTCATCGGGGCGGGTAATCCCGACCAGCATGCGGACCATGCTCGTCTTGCCGGCGCCGTTGGGACCCAGGAGGGCAAAGATCTCCTGCTCCCCCACCTCGAAAGAGAGCTGGTCGACGGCCCGAACGCTCTTGTATTGCTTGACCACGGAGTGGACTTTGAGCATCTTTACTTCCTTTCAGTTTCCATCTGATGTTCACTCACGGCTCACGGCCCTTGCGTTCACCCGACCCAGAATATCCCATCTCGCTCTATTATTCAAGTAAATTCGAATAATAAATCTCTTCTGAATTTTTAGTGCTATAATCGCCGATGGGACGCCGCACCGGCATCCGGGAGGGCTCTGTGCAGACAGGAAAGAAAAAAAGGGATCTCAGTGCCCCTGAGGCCACCGTGCACACCATCACCGACTTGGAGCAGGTCCGTATCCTGGCCGATCCCTTGCGCATGAGAATCTTGGAGGCTCTGTGCGAAGAGCCCCGCACCACCAAGCAGGTGGCTGAGCTGTTTGGCGAGAAAGCCACCAAATTCTACCATCATGTGGAAGCCCTGCAGCGGGTGGGCTTGATCCGGCTGGTGAAGACGCAGCCCAAGAGGGGAACCCTTGAGAAGTACTACCAGGCTGTGGCCCGAAGCTTCCGGGCCGATCCGAGCCTCTTTTCGGCAGAGCGTTCCGAGGTCAACAAGAGCCTGCATGCCGCGCTGATGCAGCTCTTTGAGAAGACATTGGAGGATTTGGGCCGCTTCGAGCCGAGCGGCGAAGAAGAGGAGGAACAAGCCCTGGCCGTCCACCTGCGCATCACTGCGGGCCGCAAGAAAATCGAGTCCATCGGCGAGGATCTGCAAGACCTGGTTTCAAGCATTCAGGATGAGGACGAAGAAGAGGAGGAAGAGCCCTCCGACCTGCTCAAGTATGGCCTGACGATCGCCTACTATCCGATCAGGGGGGACCGGAGACCGGAAGCCGGAGGCCGGAAACCGGAAGAGCGGAGTCAGGAGCCCTAACCCGGATGCGTAAGAAATCCGGGCTAAGCAGGCCCGCGTGATCAGCCGGCAGCCTTGCCCAGAATCTCTGCCTCTCCTCTGCCGGTTTCCGGTGTCCGGTCTCCAGTCTCCTTCTGTCTTAATCCTTCCAGGCCGACAGGTCGCCGGATTCGAATCCGTCAGCGAAGGACGGCGCGTCAAACTGGACGTTTCCGTTGTTGTCGGTCCCGGTCTGAATGGTGGTCAGGTCGGCCCGGTAGGCGGTGTCGGGCGAAAAAAGGCACAGCACCAGCACCAGGGGGCCGTCGGTCAGGCCGCTGAAGGAGTTGAGGGGAAAGAAGGCCTGGTGGCTGCCGTCCACATTGAAAACCTGACGGTCTCCCATCTCAGAGCCGTCGGTGTCGAAGACGCTGGCTTGCAGTGTCGTGCCGGGGGGCGGCTTGACTCCGGGAAGAACGCTGGTTGTGGCAATTCCCAGGTTGTTGCCGAAGCCGTCGCTGCCGGCCGTCCTTCTGAAGCAGCTGGAGATGGCCACGCAGCGATTGTTGCGCAGCCATTTGTCGTCTCCATTGGGCGAAATGGTGTAGATCTCGTTGAGCGCCCCGGCGGAAGATTCGATCAAGAAACGGCCCGAGCCGCTGATCGAGTTTTCGTCGCAAGGAGCGAAGGGGGCAATCACCACCGCACCGGCCACCAATCCCCCGTCCACGCTGAGGAGGACTTTTCGATTCCCGCCCTGAGGGATGTCCACTTCGAAAGCGTTGCCGGGGATCGCTTCCCCGTTGAAGCGCACCTGCGGTTCGGCAGCGGTGCCATTGACGAAGAAGAAAACCAGCGTCTTGCAGGTGCCCTGGGCGGGATCGCGATTGGTCAGCAGCAATTCAGTGGACGACTGGGTGCCGTTGCCCAGATCACCCATGAAAATACGCCCGAATGTCAGCGACTCCTTGGGTTGGGCCTGTACAGTCGCGGTCAAGGCTACGATGACAAATAGAATAGAAAACAGCCGGGTAATCATTGACATGGCTCCCTCCAAGAAATGGACCTATTGGGCAACCTTCGCCCTCAACCTCCCCTACGAGGCACGGCACCCGATCGGATTTCAGCCGCCCGGAAATCCTTTTCGGGGACATTCTGGTAGGAACGAGAATCGAAGGCAAGGGAATGGGGCCGTGACTCGAATCAGAATCTGCTGAATAACCCTCCCATGGCCGGCATTGGTTACGGCTGCGGTCCCCATCAGATTCTCGCCTTGAACCTTTGCCCTGGGGGGCACGTCTTCCTTACTGGGTCTGGCCGAGGCTGCAATCAGGCAACCGAAACCAGTCAGGGGGAACCAGATGAATAGCCGACTTGCCGCCGCCGCAATTCTTTTGACAATCTTTGCGGTCACTTCGCTTCAGGCCGCCCAACAGTCGGAAACGCGGGTTTTCCCCATCTCATCAGGCCACACCGTCATCATTCATAACGACTATGGGCGCGTGCGGGTCTTGGCCGGGAACGGCAGCCATGCCGAGGTCACAGCTTTGCGCCTGG
>JANQFM010000771.1 GCA_028277865.1 Acidobacteriota bacterium | reverse complement strand
CCTTCCCCACGGCGGAATGCCGCCCAGGGGAAGGGCCGGGGCGACGCTTTTCTTTTGGCTCCACTAATTCTAGCTCTCCAGTCGTAGGCTCCGCCGGGGCGGGCCCGACGGCGGCCCGGAGAAGCGTCTCGAATACGATTTCCATCCACGGGTTCACCAAATGCGTACGATCTGCTCTTGTATCTCTTCTCGCTTATTCTGAGACTAGCCCGGGCTAGGCCAGCGAGAGCAGGTTTTCCACTGGGCGTCCGATGACGGCTCGGTCGCCGGCTACCCCGATGGGACGCTGCAGCAGGGTGGGGTGCTCCGACATGCGCCGGATCAAGTCCTCGTCCGGCTCCCGGCCGGTCAAGTCCAGCTGGCGGAAAGCCTTGTCTCCTTTGCGCAGCACGGCCTTGGGGCCCAGTCCCAGCTTTCGCAGGACTTGCCGGATTTCAGCGGCGCTCAGAGGTTCCCGAGTGTATTCCCGGTAGTGGTAGGCAATCCCTTTTTCGTCCAGCAAGGCGACCGCCTTGCGGCAAGTTCCTCAGGTCTTGCGGCAAATCAATTCGATCATGGCATCCTCTCTTCCCTCAGGCGACCAGAGCCGCCGGGATTCATCTGAAGCTCAGGAATTGTAGCCATAAACCCCACCGGCTTCCATCCTGGCAGTCCACCCCGCGTGCTGCTAAGATCGCCAAGTGGACCTTTCAACTCTGCTGAATACGCCTGCAGGGCCGGATTTTCGGGAGTGGAGCCTGCGGGCGCGGCATCTGACAGATCGCTTCAAGGGACGGACAGTCACTTTCTCGCCCAAAGTCTTCATTCCCTTGACGCGCTTATGCCGGGACTTTTGCAGCTACTGCACCTACCGCCTAGACCCCGGTCAAGCTGAACAGATCTTCCTTTCGCCGGATGAGGTGCTCAAGATCGCCCGAGCCGGCCAGCGGGCGGGATGCAGCGAGGCGCTCTTCGTATTGGGCGAACGTCCGGAGCAACGCTACCCTGAAGCCCGCGACTGGCTGAAAAGGCGGGGGTTCGGCAGCAGCATCGAGTACTTGAGGTCCGTCTGCCAGTTGGTGCTGCTCGAAACAGCGCTTTTTCCCCACAGCAACCCAGGAACTTTGACTCGCTCGGAACTGGCTTCCTTGAAAGAAGTCAACGCCTCGATGGGCCTGATGCTGGAGTGCGCCAGCACGCGCCTGTGCGCTCCCGGCGGACCGCACGAATTTGCGCCCAGCAAGCATCCTCGCGCTCGGCTGCAAACCCTGCAAAGGGCGGGAGAGCTGAAGATCCCCTTCACCACCGGCATCTTGGCCGGGATCGGAGAAACGCGCCGCGAACGGCTGGAATCCCTGCAAAGAATCCGCCAACTGCATGATCGCTATGGGCACATCCAGGAAGTCATTATTCAGAACTTCCGCCCCCAGCCTGAAACCGCCATGGCCTCAGCGCCAGAAGTGCTTCTTGAGGAAATGCTGGAAACCATCGCTGCCGCCCGGCTGGTGCTGGGAGGGGAGATGAACCTGCAGGCGCCGCCCAACCTGGCGCCCGCAAGCAAAAATGGCCAAAGTCCGTCCTACCTCCGCTACCTGGAGGCCGGAATCAACGATTGGGGCGGCATTTCGCCAGTGACTATCGATCACGTCAACCCCGGGTCTCCTTGGCCTCATCTGCACAGGTTTCGTGCTGGTGTCGAATCGAGAGGCTATCGGCTGCGCGCCCGATTCCCCGTCTATCCTGAGTATTTCCTGAACAGCAGCAACTATTTGAATAACGGAATTCGTGGCCGTCTACGGCACCTTTCGGACGCTGAAGGATATCCCAGGTCAGTTGTCGGTTTGGGGAAGAGGACTGGCGCGTTTGAATTGGAAAAAGGATCCTCTCGGGCTGCGGGGAGCGTGCAATGATGCTGGATTCGCTCCTCCAATCGGCTTCAGCCCGGACTCGCGGCCTGCTTGCCTTTGCGCTGCAAGGGCAGGACCTGACCGCGCGGCAGGTGGCCGAACTTTATTGCCTGCGGGGCGCTGATCAGCAAGCGCTGCTGGCGGCCGCGGACCATTTGCGCCGCGAGACGGTGGGCGATCAGGTCAGCTACGTGGTCAACCGCAACATCAACTTCACCAATGTTTGCGTCAAGCGCTGCCGTTTTTGCGCCTTCAGCCGTACTCAGCGCAACCGGGAGGGCTACTTCCTGCCCTTGGAGGAAGTGGTGCGGCGCACCGTCGAAGCTCGCGATTACGGCGCTACCGAGGTTTGCATCCAGGCGGGCCTGGCGCCGGGAATGGAAGGGGACTATTACATCCGGCTTTGCAGAGCTGTGCATGAGGCCGTCCCCCAGCTGCACATCCATGCCTTCTCGCCCGAAGAGATCCTCTACGGCGCCCGGCAGTCCGGCTGGGGCATCCGCGACTACCTGAAAGCCTTGAAGGAAGCCGGATTGGGCAGCCTGCCGGGGACTTCGGCGGAAGTGCTGGTACAGGATGTGCGGGACCGAATCTCACCGGGTCGGATCACAGTCGAAGAATGGACGCAGGTTGTTGGCACAGCCCATTCTCTGGCGATCCCGACTACATCGACCATCATGTACGGCCACTTGGAAACGCCCCCCCAAATAGCCAGCCACCTGCTCTTGCTGCGTGATTTACAGCGCCGCACGGGCGGCTTCACCGAACTGGTGCCACTGGGCTTCGTCTACCGTGAAGCGCCCCTGTACAATGACGGGCTGGTGCCTGACGTCCGCGCCGGCGCCACCGAAGATGAAGTGCTCAACATGCACGCAGTGGCCCGTCTGGCCCTCAATCGCGACATCCCCAACATTCAGGTTTCCTGGGTCAAGGAAGGGCTGCCAATGTCCAAGCGCTGCTTGGCTGCAGGCGCCAACGACCTGGGAGGCACCTTGATCAACGAGAGCATCTCCACCGCCGCCGGCGCTCCCCACGGCCAGTTGATGCGTCCCTGGGAATTGCGCCGTGCCATTCGAGAGGCGGGACGGATTCCCGTTCAGAGGTCGACTCTTTACAAGAGGCTGCGTTCCTTTGAGGACGATCCATCTCGGTGCCAACCGGATGCATTGGACCGCCTTCGCCCCCAGGAGAGAATCCGGTTCGGCTCCTACCGGGAATTGACCGAAAGAGAGGACTTCCGCTTTCAGTAATCCTTGCTGATCTCAGCCCGGATTTCGCATTCGCCCATCTCATCTTGGACTTCGCGCCTTGGCTTGAAATCCGGCAGTCACCTGGCTTCGTCGATGCGAACCGAACCGTTGGTGGTGGAGATGCGGATGCGGGGGCCGCCGCCGTTGAGCTTGTCGTTGATCTTCCGTCCTCGGCTGGTGACTTCGACCGGGAAGTCGGTGCGGATCCGTCCGTTGGTGGTGCTGACCCGCAGGTCGGCCTGAATGCCGGAAGGCAATGCAATGCGAACCGAGCCGTTGGTGGTGCTGGCCTCAACATCGTCAGTGCCGGAGTGCTCCAGCAATTCGGCTTCGATGGGTCCGTTTGTGGTGCCAATGTCGAAACTTCCCCGGATGCCGCTCAGTTCCAGCTTGCCGTTGGTGGTGCCGGCCTCCACACGGCCCTGGATGTCCTCAATGGAAATCCTCCCGTTGGTGGACCTCAAGTCCAGCGCGACGACCTCGGGCACCGTCAGCTCGTAGCGGACACTGGCGCCGCCGTTTTCGAACCAGCCCCGGCTCTTGGGAGTCCTGGTGCGGATTTCAATCCGATCCGCCGACTCGTCAATCTCAACTTTGGTGTCTTTCAAACGGTCCAGGGCCTGCTCCCGATTGTTGCCGCTGGCCCGCTTGATGGCCACCAGATGCACCTCGGAACGGTTCCAGGAGCGGACTTCGATTGAGCCGTTGTAGTTGGTCAGCTTGATCAGGCCGCCGGGCTCCAAGGCAAGCGTCTTCTCGACCGTCTCTTGCTCTCTGTGGTCAGCGCCGACCACCAGGCAACCTGTGACAGAAAAACTGAGAAGCAATATCAACAGAAGCTTTCTTGTCATGATGGACCTTTCTATCCGGATTCTTTCACATTGGATGGTCGCGGACCCGCAAGAATTCAGCAGCAGATCCCCCCTCTTGTGAAGACGGATCCATTGTAGCAGTCCTTAGCAAGGCGGGTGGACAATCCTGCCTGGGTCCAAAGGAATTGCGATGAATCCCCCGACGCAACCTCGGAGGGAGCCGTGCCTTGAGTTAGCCGCAAAACTCCCTTCTTCGCCTCTCTCTGCTTCTTGCGCCGGAGGCGCTGCAAGACTGTAGCCGGTGGTTCAGCGCAGCGACACCACCGGTTGCGGTTCAACGGCCTGTCGCACCCCGGCAGGGGTGCAGGAGTCGATTCGGGGTATCCGTGCGCTGCCTTCGCGATTTCGCTGTCAGTAGAGCACGGATGATTCGCCGTTTTCCGCAATCAGGGCTTGGATGTGCTCGACGAGGAGGTCGCGCCGGATGAGCAGGGCTTGCAGCTCGTCCTTTTTTAAGAAGGGTGCCAACGCCTGATGCAGCTGGGAGTCCTTCAATTCCCTGAGACGCTCGTAGAGGCTTTTGCTGCAATGGGTTACCAGGCTGGGATAAGGGAGTTCACCGAAAGTCCGGAAGGCTTGGGTGTGATCGATCATCCACAGTTTCCCGTCGCTGCCGATGAGTACGTTTCCTTTGTTGCGGTCGTCGTTGTAGATCAGGTTGTCAAACACCCACATCGCCCGCCGTTGCTCCAGCAATCGCTTTTCGAGTGAGGCGTTGCGGCGCGGGCTGGAGTCCTGGCGAACCGTTCGAGCCTTTTCGATCCATAGCTGCAACGTGCCGGGGCGTCCTTCGATGACCCGTTCGACAACGGGCGGGACGTTGTCCAGCCCCAGCAAGCGAGCCGTTTCATAGGCCGCACGCTCGAAGATAAAGTCGTCCCGCAGTTCCAGCCGACGTCCGCTCAGCTTCATTTCGCGCACCTTGACCTTGCGCACCTGCCTGAAAAGGCCGTGCATTCGGACGCCGCCTTTTTGGAGGAGCAGCTTGGACGGCTGGTTGATGCCGTCCTCCACCTTCGTCGCAGAAACCACTCGGCTGGTTCGCAAAAAGTCGAGCAGCTGATCCAGGGTCGCCAGCGGAACGGGCTTCCCGTCAGCGCCCAGCCAAATCAAATCGCCAGAGCCAGGAAACATCCCTCCCAAAGCCAACAAGATTGCCACGGTTTTCCAAGGTTTCATGAGATGGCTTGTCGAAGGGTTTCGCGCCCAGGCACAAAGGGCGCAAAGCATTTATTTATGGGGTCTAAAATTTCCTTCCCACTACTCCGTCGCTCAAGAGCCGTAAAAGCAAAAACATCCCCTTCGGCCTTTATAGCTCAGACTTTTCCAGAGATCAATCAGACGTCGACAAGCTTTGCTTTCTTTGCTTTGCGTACTTTGCGCCTTAGCGCGAACTCCCTTGGATCCCGACTCGGATGATCTGGGACATTGATCGATGCTGTCAGGCCACAGCTTCGGGGAGGCGGACGTCGATGTAATCGGGGAAAGGCTGCAAGTGCGAGAGGTCGTTTTCGAAGAGGACGATGTCGCCGTCGCGTTCGATTTCACGAAATCCGGCGAAACGGTAGGAGACCAGCATCATTCGGTTGCGGTCGTTGGACTTGAATTCAGCCTGCAGGCGGACATCGGCCTGCTTGGCCTGTTGCATGATGTAGTTGATCAGGATGGTGCCCACGCCGCGCGACATGACCCGGCAGGACATCAAGAGCAGCTTGATGTTCCAAACCGTCGGCTGCTTTTCGACCAATGCCAGGCCGATCTTGCCGTAGGTGCCGTACCTGTCCTTCAGATCGGCCACCAGCAGCAAGTGGTCGGGCGAATGCCTCAAGGCGTCCAGTTCGCCATAGGAGTAGGTGTAGCCGGTGGTATTGAGCTGATGGGTTCGGACGGTCAGCTCCTCGGCTCGTTTGAGGTCTTCCCGGCGTGGAGGTGCGATGGAAAAGCGCATCTGGAGGCCGGCCAGAAATTCCTCTCCCGGCCCTTGAAAGTCCTCTTCGGCGCGATTGCGATGGTAGTCGGCCTGGTACATCCGGCGGCGCATGGCCGACTCATCGGTGATGAAGCGGGGGATAAATTCGGGGCGCTTGGCCAGCCCCTTCATCTCGGAGGCGTCCAGCGTCAGAACGTCGGGGTGAACGTGCCGGACTTCTTCGCGTTCGAAGGGCTGGTCGTCCATGAAAGCCAGGGCGTCCAACCCGATGTTGAAGGCCTTGGCAATCTCGGCGACGGCCGCCGACTTGGGATTCCAGCTGATCTGCGGATAAAGGAAATAATCTTCCAGTCCCAGCTCGCGCACCTTGCCCATGGCCAGGTCAAAATCATTCTTGCTGGCAATGGAGTGCAGGACCCCCCGTGCGTCGAGGGCCTGAATGGTCTCCACAACACCGGGCCGCAGACGTACCCTGTCCCCTTCGATCAGCGTCCCTTTCCAGAGGGTCTCATCCAGATCCCAAACCAGCACCTTGATGACTTTTCCCGATGTACCCATCTCTTGGCCATCTCACCCAAAGCCGCAAAGCCGCAAAGCACTGAAACGAGATCTCAAATAGGCGCTTTCTCCTTGCGGCTTCTTCTTCGCGCCTTTGCGTCCTTGCGTGAAACCTCTCCTCCTTTCGCGCTACGCCTCAGCCGGAGAGGACACCTTGCGTTCGATCAGGGCATCGATGTTGCTGATGGTGCGGAAGTTCTCGAAATCCAGATCCTCATCGTCGATGGTGACCCCGAACTCCTTCTCGACAAAGTTCACCAGCTGCATGGCCAGCAACGAATTGACAAAGCCCAGCGCGAAGATGTCCTCCTCGTCCTCCAGTGCGCGGCTGCGGAAGTACTGAGCCAGAAATCCTTTGATCTTCTCTTTTCGCTCTTGCATGGCGGTTCAGTTATCAGTTGTCGGTTGTCAGTGGCCAGAAGGAGCCAGAAGCCGCGAAAGGAGGGATCCAGAGTCTCGAAGATCCTTCCACCTCTGAACTGACAACTGACTAGCCCCCTCCCTCGTAATTGTAGAATCCCTGCCCGCTCTTGCGTCCGTGCAGGCCGGCGTGGACCATTTTCTTGAGCAAGGGGCAGGGGCGGAACTTGTCGTCGTTGTAGCTTTCGTAAAGCACCTCCAGCGAGTAGAGGATGGTGTCCAGGCCGATCAGGTCGCCTGTCTCCAGCGGTCCCATGGCGTGACCGAAGCACTGCTTGAAAAGCCGGTCGATCACCTCAGGAGCGGCCACTTGGTCCTGGACCAAGAAGATGGCCTCGTTGATTGTCAGCATCAAGACCCGGTTGGAGACGAAGCCCGGCATGTCGTTGACCACGATCCCTTCTTTGCCCATGGCGGCCAGAAGGGCTTGGGCCTTTTCAATCGTCTCGTCCGAGGTATGGTGGCCCCTGATCACTTCGACGACCGGTTTGAGGGGCACTGGATTCATGAAGTGCATGCCCACAACCCGTTCGGGGCGCCGGGTCAGCGAAGCGATTCGGGTGATCGAAATGGCGGATGTATTGACTCCGAAGATGCAGCCCGGTGGGCAAACGGAATTCAATCGGCGATAAACAGACTGCTTGACCTCCCATTTTTCCACCACGTTTTCGATCACAAAGTCGGCTGACGAGCAGATGCTGTAATCGTCGCTGAATTGGATACGGCTTAAAACTTCGGAGGCGCTTTTTGCAGGCTTGGATTTCTTGAAGAAGCTCTGCATGCGGATGCTCTGACGGATTTCCTGTCGGGCTCGCTCCAGCTGCTTTTCGCCCAGGTCGATCAAAAGTACCGAATGCCCGGTCTGGGCCAAGTTCTGGGCCACGCCGCAGCCCATCACCCCGGCACCGATCACGCCGACCTTTTCAAACCGAATGCCCTGGCCCTCTTTCATCCGCAGCCTCTC
>JANQFM010000753.1 GCA_028277865.1 Acidobacteriota bacterium | reverse complement strand
TTGTGGTGGCTCTTTTTTTCGGGATTGGCCTGGAAAGTGCGCCTGGCCGGCTTGCTGGTGTTGATTCTGGGTGGGGTGGCGGTTCGGACGCTTTTCCGCTTCGAAGGGTTTTCGGGAGATTTGGTGCCGCGATTCAGCTGGCGATGGGCGGAACAGCCGGCCCTGCCGGTGGAGGCAGAGCCCAACCGGCGGGAATCCGGCACCTTCTCCTACCGGGAAGGGGACTACCCTCAATTCCTGGGCCAGGACCGTAACGCGACGTTGCCCAACCCCGGGCTGATCCCCGACTGGGAATTGCATCCACCAGCCGAACTCTGGCGTCAGCCCGTCGGCAGCGGCTGGTCGTCATTCGCGGTTGCCGGAGACTCGGCCATCACCCAGGAACTGCGCGTCGGGCAGGAGGTGGTGGTCTGCTACCGCCTGCGCACAGGGGAAGTTCTGTGGATGCACTCCGATGCGGGCTTTTACGCCGATCCTCTGGCGGGCGCAGGACCGCGCGCCACCCCCACAGTGACCGAAGGCAAGGTCTATACCTTGGGGTCCACAGGCCTTCTCAGTTGCTTGGACTTCTTCAACGGGCAGCTGCTTTGGCAAAGGGATCTGCAAGAAGAGCATCAACTCGACAACCTCATCTACGGACGCGCCAGTTCGCCCCTGGTGCAGGGATCGGCCGTCATCGTCAGCGCGGGCGGACCCGACAGCGCCCTGGTGGCCTACCACATGGAAAGCGGCCAACTGCTTTGGAAGGCGGGAGACGACCGCGTCGTGCATACCTCGCCCGTGATCGCCGACATCAAGGGCGATGAGCAGATCCTGATGCTCTACGGAGAGACTTTGGTGGGGCATGATCCCAGCGACGGCACCGTTTTGTGGCGCCACCCGCGTCCCGCCAAGAGCCCGGTGGCTGCTCAGCCGCTGCAGATCTCCCAGGAGCTTATTTTCGCTTCCAGCGGCTACGGGGTGGGTGGAACCCTGGTCCGGGTGCGCCCGGATGATCGGGGCGGGTGGGAATCGCAGACGGTCTGGGAGACGATCCGGCTCAAGTCCAAGTTCGCCAATATGGTCTACCACGACGGATTCATCTATGGCCTGGACGACGGGATCCTGGTTTGCCTGGACCCCAAAGACGGGCAACGGCGCTGGAAACGAGGGCGCTACGGCCACGGCCAGATCATCCTGGTGGGCGATCTGCTGCTCATCCAGGCGGAAAGCGGAGAGGTGGCCCTGGTGCAAGCCTCACCCAGCCGGTTCAACGAACTGACCCGCTTCGAAGCCCTGGGCAGCAAGACCTGGAACCATCCCGTCCTGACCGGCAGCCTCCTGCTGGTCCGCAACGCCAAAGAAGCCGCCGCCTTCGAACTGGCGACGAGATGAGGTTGGCCACAGAGTCTCAGAGGGCACAGAGAGGGTCCAAAGTCCAAAGTCCAAAGTCCAAAGTCCAAAGTCCAAAGTCTGCAGATTGTCAAGCTGTGAACTGCGAACTTTCCAACTCTGATTCCCCTCCTCTGCCACTCTCCGCGTCTCTGCGCCTCTGCGTGAACCCCCTAACTGAAGCGCTGCTTCCTGGCTAAGACCTTGTCGGCTTTGCCGGATTTCCCCTGCTTGCGGTAGACCGAGGCCAGCTGTTCGTAGTACCAGACCGGCGGCGGACGCCCCAGGCGCCGAGCCTTGCGTTCCACTTCCTCCAGCAGGATCTGGAGCAGGTCGGCGGCTTCTTCCAGGCGTCCTTTGTGCTTCAGCTCCCGGATTTCGAAGGCGAATGGGGGTGTGCGCTTGAAAAAGTCCTCGTCCTCGTATTTCTTGGGCGGGTTCGACAAGCCGGCCGCCTTTTCTTGCCGGGGAGGGAAGAGGGAAACGATCAGCCCCAACGGCCCCATCAGCAGGCTGAGTAGCAGCCATCGCCCCTTGGAACGTCCCTGCAAAAGGCCGTTCACGAAGCAAAGCAGGGCACAGGCGATCCAGGCAACGGCGCCTCCGATGGCGACCCATGTCCAATCCAGCCCGACTGACTCCGGCACGGCTGGCAGGGGCGTTTCCACAAGCATCCCGAGATCATACTCTGCGCTCTGGGGCCGTGTCTTGAATTCTTATTCCGCTTGAAAAACCCCCGGCCAAGATCAATGATGGGCCACGATCTGAGCTTGCCGACACTGCTGGTTTAAGGCAGAGCAGGCTTGCGCAACGGGTGTAGGCCACCGTCGGGCCTGCCCCGGCGGAGCCCATGATTGAGCAGCTAGAACCGACGGAGCCAAGAAGAACGCCTCCCGCCCCAGCACCAGGGCGGCACGCCGCCCTGGTGCTGGGGCGGGAGGCACGGGGAGAGATACGAGGACGCCGCCGTGCTAGCTGCTCAATCATCCGCTCCACCGGGGCGGGCCCGGCGGTGGCGTTTGCCGGAGTCCAGGGCCGCACACCCGCTGAGTCAGCAGCATTGGGACTGGCCCGGCGGTGGCCTTTGTGTTTTCAGCAGAATCAGAATTCACGACACGCCCCTCTTTGAAGCAGCGCTTGGCCCGGATTCTATGGTAATTTGACCGCCTTTGGTTACTCGAAGGGAGATGGGATGGACGAACCGCGATTTTTGAAGGCCTGCCGACGCCAGCCCGTCGATTGCACTCCCGTTTGGATGATGCGCCAGGCGGGGCGCTACATGAAGGAATACCGGGAACTGCGACAACGCTACAGCATGCTGGAAGTGTGCAAGAACCCTGAACTTTCCCTGCAGGTGACGATGCAACCCATCCAGCGCTTCAACCTGGACGCCGCCATCATTTTCGCCGACATCCTTCTGCCGCTGGAGGGCATGGGAGTGGGATTCGGATTCCAGCCCGATCACGGGCCTGTCATCCACCAACCGCTGCGCGACGTCCGGGCGATGGCCAAGGTGCGGGTCTGCGATCCTCAGCAAAGCCTGGGATTCGTTCTTCAAGCACTGCGGCTGGTTCGGGCTGAACTGGACGCTTCCATCGCACTGATCGGATTCGCAGGGGCACCCTTCACCCTGGCCAGCTACATGATTGAAGGAGGGCATTCGCGCAACTTCCTCCACACCAAGCGCCTTATGTACGAACACCCGCAAGCCTGGCAAGGGCTGATGGAGAAGGTTGCCGAAACCACGGCGGACTACCTGCGGGCCCAGGCTGAAGCAGGCGCCCAGGCTCTGCAGCTCTTCGACAGCTGGGTGGGCTGCCTGAGCCCCGGCGATTACGATGCTTACGTCTTTCCCCACGTCCAGTCCATTTTCAGCCGCCTGTCCACCCTCAATATCCCGCTCATCTACTTCGGGACAGGGACCGCCACCCTGCTGCCCCGTTTCAAGCAATGCGGCGCCACCGTCATCGGAGTCGATTGGCGAGTTCCGCTCAGACAAGCGTTTGACCTGTTGGGAGACGGCCTTGCGATTCAGGGAAACCTCGACCCGGTGGCGCTTTTCGCTCCCCGAAACCTTCTGCTGAACAAGGTGGACCAGCTACTGGACGAAGCCGCCGGACGCCCCGGTCACATCTTCAACCTGGGGCACGGCATCCTGCCTGCAACTCCCGTCGAGAATGTGGAAGCCGTCATTGAACGGGTGCATGACAAGACGCGGCGCACAGGGGCCGCCGAATGAAGACCGTGATCATCGGCGGCGGGATCAGCGGCCTGGCCGCCGCTTATTACCTAAGCCGCCATCAGCCTTCGAATCAGGTCGTGCTGCTCGAATCCTCGTCCCGCCTCGGGGGCATCATCCGCACGGAGCAGCAAGAGGGCTTTTGCCTGGAAGCGGGCCCGGACGCCTTTGTTCGGCAAAAAAAGAAGGCGGCTGAACTGTGCCGGGAATTGGGGCTGGGATCGGAACTGATCGCTAACCGCATCGCAAATCAAGTCTCCTACAGCTGGCTTGACGGGAAACTGCATCCTCTTCCCCGCGTCCTCAACCCTCCAATCGACCTGGATCAACTCGTCGCCAGCCCATTGCTCTCCCCATCCGGTCGCCTGAGAGCTTCTCGCGAACCTGAAATCCCCCCGGGCGGCGGAGTGGACGAATCGGTGGCTTCCTTCATGGGACGGCGCTTCGGGCCGGAGGTGGTACAGCGCGTCTTTGAGCCCCTGGTTGCGGGCGTCTTCGGCGGCAGCGCCTCGGAAATCAGCCTGCCTGCCGCCTTTCCCCACCTTCTCGATTTCGAGCAGCAGCATGGCTGCCTCAGCTTACCCGGCACCGAAAGCGCATCGCCCAGCGGCACGAAGGCAGAAGAATCCTCCTTCCAAAGCCTGCGAAACGGCATGGGGCAGCTACCCGCCAAGTTGGCTCAGGTGCTGCAAGAAGTGGTCCAACTGCATCTTGGCAGCAGCGTTCGTTCG
This sequence comes from Acidobacteriota bacterium, assembly GCA_028277865.1. Classification (GTDB taxonomy): domain Bacteria; phylum Acidobacteriota; class UBA6911; order RPQK01; family DATIPO01; genus JANQFM01. The sequence goes on along the minus strand of JANQFM010000753.1, from coordinate 1,226 downwards.
ATCGGCAGAGATGGAGGCAGATTCAGAATCGAACTGGAAAGCGGAGCATCCTTGCAAACCGATTCGGCTGTCCTGGCCACTTCCGCACCCGTGGCCGCAAGCCTTCTCGAAGGCGACCTGAAACCGATCTCGGACTTGTTGGGCCAGATCGAATACGCCCCCTCGATTCTCGTCTGCCTGGGCTACCGCCAAGAGGTGGTGGATCGCCCCGGCTCGGGATGGATTGCTCCTCCTGATTCGGGCAAGGCACTGCTGGCCTGCACCTGGGCGCACCGCAAGTTTGATCATCGCTGCCCCACCGGGCATTCCCTTTTGCGGGCCTACCTGGCCGGCAGATCCGCTTCGAGCCTGCTGGAGGCCGATGACCGCCCTATCGTCCGCATCGTCCGCCAAGAGCTGCGTGAAATCCAAGGGGTCACAGCCCATCCTGTGGTGCAAAGGGTTTATCGATTGCCCAGGGCTTTGCCTCTCTACAAGATCGGCCACCTCGACCTCGTGTCGCGGATCAAGCAAAGCCTGCGCCAGACGCCCGGCCTTTTTTGCATCGGCAATTATCTGGACGGCGTCGGAATCCCGGCCTGCCTGCGCCACGCTCAGTCAGTGGCGGCTCAAGGTGATCCACATCGACCCAGTCACTCCTCGAAGTCTCCGTAAATGCAGTCCGATCGGCGGACTGCAGAACCGCCTTGGGCAGATCTGGCGACAAGTTTGGGATGACCCCTTCTTGTCCCTGAAAGGGACGCATTCGCGCAGTCTTCTCTCCGGCACCCCTCCGGGGCGCGGCTTGTTCTTGTGGCGATTCCGGTGGCTTCGCCGCGGGGCGGCTCTGCCACCGGCTAATGTCCGGGGCTCCTCCGGAGCCGGCAATTCCCGGAATTGTAGTTGAGCCGGAAGTAGGGCGATGAAACCCGGCGATGGGCCGACCCCGCAGGGGTCAGGGAGATTAGCCGGTGGTAAGCCGTCCCGGCGCAACCACCGGAACAGGCCCGCAAGGCATGATGCGCCCTGAAAGGGCGCTGGAAGAAGAGCGTCTTTTCGACAGAGGCGACTCTTACGACAAACTCTCCAGAGATCTTGGGAAGCGTTAGGACGCCACCCAGGCATTCGCCCCGGTCTCGCTGGGCTCGTCCGAGGTTTCATTGGAATAAAGGTACTAAAAAGGGTAATTCTTGCCTGATTACAGCCTTTCTTCCCCTCACAGATAAAAAATCTCGTCTTTTGCTGCA
>JANQFM010000717.1 GCA_028277865.1 Acidobacteriota bacterium | reverse complement strand
TGGCGTTTTCTTTTTGCCGATCCCGTCTGGTCTCTAAACACGGCCCGACCGGGACAAGCCCGGCACGTGGCCTCCATCCTTGCCAATCCTCTTAAGTGACCAGCATTGAGGCGAATGGCCTTTTTTCAGGGATCTTCCGGTGTCCAGCCATCTGCGTCTTCTTTGCGGCTTTGCGTCTTGGCGCGAAACCTCTCCAGCCTCTTCGGCAGGATCACAAAGCGGAGGTCCATCACATTGGTCCTGGTCGGTCCAGTGACGATCAGCTGATCCATCTCTTTGAAGAATCGGTGGGAATCATTGCGTCGCAGGAAGTCCCGGCAGGAAAGTCCCATTTCAGCAGCCTTGCGGGCAGTTTCGGGAGTCGCCCAGGCGCCGGCCGCTGGAGTGGGGCCGTCGTTGCCGTCGCTGCCCAGGCTGGCGAATATCACATCCTTCTCCCGCCAATCCTGCGTGTCCCGGGCACACCAAAGGGCGAACTCCTGATTACGGCCTCCCAATCCGTCTCCCTTGACTTCGACGGTTGTCTCGCCTCCGGAAATCAGGCAGCAAGGCGGCTGAAGCGGGTTGCCGCTGTCCAGGGCCTCCCGTGCCAAGGCCACATGCAATCGGGCCGCTTCGCGCGTACTGCCTTGGATGGTCGAAGAAAGGATCAGGGGCGCCAATCCTTGCTGCCGGGCTTTTTGTGCGGCGGCCTGCAATGCCTGACGGTTGGTGGCGATCACTCGGTTGGATACCCGTTCGAAAAGGGGATCGCCCGGCTTGGGAGTCTCGCAGGCGCCTTGCAGCAGGTGTTCGGCCACTCGTGGAGGAATGCGATCCCGCAACCCGCGACGGTCCAGGATGTCGAGGCAGTCTGCGAAGGTGCTGGCATCCGGGGCGGTCAGTCCCGAGGCGATGACGGAAGAATCATCGCCGATGACGTCGGAGATGAGCAGAGTCACGATGCGGCAGCCCCGGGTGTGCTCCACAAGCCGTCCGCCCTTGAAGGCGCTCAGGTGCTTTCGCAGCATGTTCATTTCGTGAATGGAGGCGCCCGAGCGCAACAGCAGACGGGTGGCTTGCTGCTTGTCCTGCAAGGTGAGGGGAGGGCAGGGAAGCGGCAGCAAGGCCGAGCCTCCGCCGGAGATCAGCATCAGCAGCAAGTCGTCCTGCTGCAGGTTGGCCTCCAGGAATTCGAGTGCGCCTTGAGCAGCCTGAAGTCCGCCCTCATCCGGCTCGGGATGTCCGGCTTCCACCAGATGGCAACGCTGCAAGGGGCAGCCATGACCGCGCTTGACCACCACGTAGCCGGACTCCAGTCGAGATCCCAAGATTCTCTCAGCGGCAGCAGCCATGGCGGCGGACGCCTTGCCAACACCCAAGAGGTAGATTCTCCGGTAGTTGCCGAGGTCGAGGGAAAGCGAGGCGTCGATCACCAAGCGTTCGCCCTGAAGCTTCAGAATGCGGCGGACGGCCCTTTCAGCATCGACGGCCTGAAGGGCGGCTTGGATGAGGCTTTGCAGGATGTGGGGCATGACAAGGAGTCTGGAGGCCGGACACTCGCAGAGGCTCTTTCCCCTTCTGCCGGTTTCCGGTTTCCGGTCACCGGTTTCCGGTCCGCTTAGTACTTGCCGACCAGCTTCAGCCGAACCATATCATCGCGGGCGGCGAATTCGGGGTAGCGGCGGTTCAGAATGTATCGGCTGATGCCTACCAGTGCCCCAACGACCAGGATGCAGCAAATGTAAAAGAGGCTGAAGAACACCCAACTGGTCAAAATGTTGTAGAGGCTCAAGGCCTCGGACTGGAGCGTGTTCACCCGGTCCTTGATCCACTGCACCTTTGGGTTGTAATTCACGCCTTCCAGCAGTTCGTCGGCCCATCCATGCGACGATGTGGCCAGGGCCACCAGGATTCCGCTTCGCTTCAGTCGCAATGGGTGAAGAGCCTCCGAGGCGGCCAGGCGGCGCTCGGCCTTCGAGGCCAGCACCGGAGTGGGGTAGGCGGCCAAAAAGAGTCTTTCGCCGGACTCGTAGCGGGCGGAAGTCAACTCGACTCCCTCGCGAAATTCGAGCGACGGCAGCAACGCTGGAGGAAAGGCAGGATCGCGCCGCAAGCCCTCGGGTCCCTGGTAAAGCCTCACCGAGCCGGGCACCAGCCCTTGGTGCGGCAGGTTGATGACCGTCACCGGCGAGATGTCTTCCTCTGCTATGGCCTCGGCCAGACGGGCTGCCAGGGGAGACAAGGCCGCCTCTGCCTCGTGGCCTTGCGCCTCTGACAACAATCGGACGAAGTAGCTGCCCTTGCAAAAGACCAGTTGCCGGCCGTCGAACAGGTTGTCAGCCGGAAGGGAAAGGGAGCGGGAAGATGCAGCAGGGCCGCGCAGTCCCCAGTGCGTCAAAAGGCCAAATGCGCCAGGCGGATCCAGCATGTGAAAGGCGTCGGCCTGAATGGCGGCATTGCCGTCGCTGCCCTGCGGTTGCGCCTGAAAGACCCACCGGGACTGACTTGTGATGACATACTCCTCCAGCACGTCGGAAGGGATCCCCAACATCGAGGCCGCCTGCTGAGGTTGATAGGGCGAAAGGGAAGCCTGTTCAGCAAGGTAGCCGGCCAGACCGCCCCAAAAGTCCTTCAAGCCGTCCTGGGCCAGGAGCGGGCTTGCGATGGCTGCAAGCATGAAAAGCGACGCTTTCCCTGCCTGGCGAAGCTTTCTTGAAAAACCTTGCATCCTACGGGTCATCGCGTTCCTGGATACCACTCGGCCATGAAAGTTCCGAGCCGTCCTTCTTCCGGCACCTCTTCAAGGCACGAATCATTGGGCTGCCGCGACAAGGATCCCGCGAGGCTCTTCATGGGTTGCTTTTACCGGAAGCGGACTCGGAAGGTGCCGAGCCGAGCGTGCGGAAGTATTGTTCGATCCCCCGGAAGAGGGCCTCCGCCACCTGATCCCGGGATTTCTGTCGCCGCAGGAAACCTTCCTCGTCGGGATTGCTGACAAATCCGATCTCCGTCAGGATGGCGGGCATGTTGGAGCCGATCAGCACGATGAAGGGTGCCCGTTTCACTCCCCTGTCACGGAACTTGCGGTGCGGGCTCAAAGACTGGTGAAGGTTCTGTTGCACCACGTGCGCCAGGCTCCGCGACTCCTCATTATAGTCGCCTTTGGCGATCTGGCGCAGGATGTCCTCCAGCTGGCGGAAGGTCCTCTGCGAAGTGGCGTTTTCGCGGCTGGCCACCTCTCGTTCGTGTTTGGTAGTGGCAAAATTGAGGTAAAAAGTCTCCAGCCCGGAGGCCCGTTTGCTGCGGCTGGAGTTGGCGTGGATGGATATGAACAGGTCGGCGCCCTTTTGGTTGGCGATGGCCGTACGCTCTTCCAATGGGATGAATCGGTCTGAAGTGCGCGTCAGAATGACTTCGATCTGGAGGCGTTCCTCCAACAACTTCTTCAGCTGCCGGGCCACGTCCAGCACCAAGTCTTTTTCAAGCAGCCCTGACGGCCCCACAGCGCCCAAGTCGTGGCCTCCATGACCGGGGTCCAAGGCCACCCGACCCACCTTGAGCCCCAGCGTCCGGGTCAGGGTGTAGTTTCCCTCGGCATCGGGCGTCGCGGGAGTGGGCGCCGCAGCCGCCCCTTCCTCCAAGGAGATCTCGGCGCTGGCCGTCCTGACATCTTTTTGCGGGATGCCGTCTTTGCCGGGGGACCTTGTGTCGATGACGATTCGAAAGGGGCCGTAGAGCGGAAAGACAGTCGATTCACCCGCCTGGGCGAAGTCGAGGACCACCCGGACCACTCCCGGGCGGTTGGGGGCCACCCGCACATTCTTGATCAGCACGTCGTTGACGGCGTGAGTCTCGGGGACGCCGGGACGCAGCCGGGTGTTGAGCAGGTCCATGTACACCCGGTAAGGATTGCTCAGGGTGACTTTTTCGAAATCCACCTCACGGTCCAGATCAACCACGACCCGGGTGTAGCTCGGCCCCGACCAGTAGCGGATCTTGTCCACAGTGGCAGGTTGGTCGGCCGTTGCCTTGGGGTGTTCCGAGGCTGCTTCCGGTCTTGCCTGCTTGGCTTCTTTCTTGGATGCCTTCTCAGCAGTGGGCGGAGGGGATTCGAGGTGATCAGCGCGCTTGAGTGCGGCCTGGCGATGCTTGGTGAGAGGGTACTCCCGGGCCACGAACCGGTAATAGTGGATGGCCTTTTTGCGGTCGCCCTGACGACCGAACCGCTGAGCCCTTTCGTCATAAAGCCGGGCCACCTGGTAAAGCGCATCGTCGCAAGCGCCATAGCTGGGATCGTGATCGACCACCAGCCGAAAAAGGAAGATGGCCCGGTCGTACTTGCGTGCGCTGCGCTCCTGCAATGGTACGGATTGCAGCTGCTTGAGGTACTTTGATGCCTGTCCAAACGCCTTGCGTGCCGCCTCCCGATCGCGCCCAACGGCTTCCGCACCGGCAGCAGCAGCCACCAGAAACAGGGCTATGAACGAGACGATCTGAAGCCTTGCCAAGCTACCCATCGAAGCATCCCCGCCAGCTACCCGAAGACACTGCACCCCAACACCCAAACCGACAGTATTGTAGTGAAAAGGGGTGTCAGTAGGGGGCCTGCCTCCCAGACTCAAAGGACACCGAGTTCTTTTCTGCCTTGCTCTGTCGAGACCGATGGCGGGAGGGTTCCGGGTTCCAGGCTCCAGGTTCCGGGTCTTGGGTTCCGGGAACCCGGAGCCTGGAACCTGGTACCTGGAGCCCGGAACCCCCAGAGCCTGGAATTGACCGGATTAGGCGCTTCGATTAGAATCTCGGCCCGTGAAAAGACCGCCGCTATTGCCGACCCATCCGCTCCGGGATCTTCGCCAGCTTGTCTTTGACGCCGAAGAACGCAAAGGGAACCGGCCTGCCATCAAATCCAAGAAGGACGGAAAATGGCAGGCCATCAACTACTGCCAATTGCGCGAAAGGGTGGGATATCTGGCCACCTTTTACTCCGAACTGGGGCTCAAGAAAGGCGACCGGGTCAGCGTCCTTTCCCAAAACCGCACCGAGTGGTGCGTGGCCTATCTGGCCGCCGTCTGCAGCGGGGTCGTGGCCGTGCCCATCGACCGCGACCTCAAGCCGCGCGAAATCAAGCACATCCTCAATTTCGCCGAGTCGCGGGTGCTGGTGTGTGGAGGTGACTATCTCAACCCCCTGTCCGGGGTGAAAGACGATGTTCCCACCTTGGTCAGTGTCATTTCCATGGACGAGCCGATAGGCGATGCCGACATCACTTATCAGCAATCTCTCAAGCAGGGCAAGAAGGCTTCGCGCAGCAACCGCTTTTTTGAAGAGGCGGTCGTCGATTCCCAAGACCTGGCGGCCATCATCTTCACCTCCGGCACCACGGGCAGCTCCAAGGGAGTGATGCTGACCCACGGCAACATTGCGGCCGACATCGTGAAGACTTCCCAGCACGTTTCAGTGGCCGACGAGCACGACGTGATGCTCTCGGTGCTCCCCCTGCATCACACCTACGAATGCACGGGCGGTTTTTTGATGGCCCTTTACCAGGGTTCGCTGGTCTGTCACGCCGAAAACCTGCGGCGCATCCCCGAAAACATGGCCCAGACCAAGACCACCATCATGCTGGGTGTCCCCTTGCTCTTCGAAGCCTTCTACAGGCGCATCGAAGAAGGGATGAGGAAAAAAGGCGAGCGCAAGGTCCGAATGGCCAAGCGCATCGCTTCTTTCACCGAAAAATTCGGCCTCAACATCCGCAAGAGGATCTTCAAGGAAGTCCACAAGCGATTCGGAGGCCGTCTGCGGCTTTTGATCTCGGGCGGCGCCGCCATTGATCCGGCGGTTTCGAAAGGCTTTCGCGAGTTGGGCATCGACTTCATCCAGGGGTACGGCATGACCGAAGCATCCCCCATCATCGCCGTCAACCGAATCAACTACTTCAAGGACGCGGCTGTGGGCCCTCCCTTGGACGGCGTCGAAATCAAGATCCAGGATGGGGAAATCCTGGCTCGGGGCGAGATCGTGATGCCGGGCTATTACCAGAACCCCGAGGCGACCGGGGAGACCATCCGCGACGGCTGGCTGCATACGGGGGATCTGGGCTACCTGGACGAGGACGGCTTCTTGTTCATCAACGGCCGCAAAAAGTCGGTCATTGTCACGCCCAACGGCAAGAATGTTTATCCCGAGGAGATCGAAGCCCAGCTCAACCAGAGCCCCTTCGTCCTGGAATCCCTCGTTTGGGGAGGCCCGCAGGACGATCCTCTGCAAGTTGAGGTCCAGGCCATCATTGTCCCTGATTCCGAAGCCTTCGACCAGGAATACGGCGCAGCCGGCTATGGCGAGGAGAAGATCCGCCGGAAAATCAACGGCGAGGTCAAGAGGATCTGCAGCGAGATGGCCAACTACAAGAAGGTCAAGAAGTTCACCCTGCGCCAGGCCGAGTTCGAAAAGACCACCACCAAGAAGATCAAGCGCTACTTGTACACCGGCAAACAGCAGTCGGTGCCCAGTGAAGAGGCGCCAGAAAACCAGGTGGCGGCCGGCAGTTGACAGGCAATGTCCCAGCTCATGAGCGAGATCGAGACTTTCCCCAATCCCTATCCGCAACGCGAGTACGAGATCAGCATCCAGTGCCCTGAATTCACTTGCCTGTGCCCCATGACCGGGCAGCCCGACTTCGCCACCATCCGCATCCGCTACAGCCCCGGCCCCAAGTGCATCGAACTCAAGGCGCTCAAGCTCTACCTGCACAGCTACCGCAACCAGGGGGCCTTCCACGAAAAGGTGACCAACCAGATCCTGGATGACCTGGTGGCAGCCTGCGATCCGATCCGATTCGAAGTGACGGGAGACTTCAATGTCCGAGGAGGACTCAAAACCGTCGTCACTGCATGTTACGAAGGGAAGTCCAAAACCCAAAGCCCAAAGCCCTGAGCTTGAGAGGAGAGGGTTGTCAGTAGTCAGTTCCGGATTCGAACCGCTGCGAACCATGGATAACTTGAGCGAATCTTAGCGAGTATTTTCGTGCCTTCTTGCGGGCACCCCGCTTCTTGAATGCCCGAGCCGCCATGTTGCGTAACTTGATGCTGAAGATGGCCGACAGCCCCAGGTTGGTGGGGCTTCTTTCCCGCACGGGGATGAAGACCGGCTTTGCGCGGCGATTTGTGGCCGGAGAGTCTTTGGACGAGGCGCTACAGGCCATCCGCGACTTGAACAGCCAGGGGCTCAAGGCCACCTTGGACTATTTGGGGGAAGGGGTCAGGGACGAATCGGAAGCGGAGCGGGCGGCTCAGGAATATGTTCACCTTCTGCACGTGATCTGCGAAAGCGGGGTCGATTCGGGCATTTCCATCAAGCTGACCCAATTGGGGCTGGACATCGGGCGGGAGGTTTGCGCACAGCACTTGAGGACCATCCTCGATTGCGCCCGCCAGGTGGGCAACTTCGTGCGCATCGACATGGAAGGTTCCGCCTATACGGAGGACACCGTCGAGCTGTTCAGCGAGTGCTTCAAGATCTACGGCCGCAAGCACGTGGGCATCGTCATCCAGTCCTACCTTTACCGCAGCCAAATGGACATCGAGCGCCTCAGCCGGATGGGCTGCAGCGTTCGCCTCTGCAAGGGTGCCTACAAGGAGCCGCCCGAGGTGGCTTATCCCAAAAAGACGGACGTCGATGAAAGCTTCATTCGCCTGATGGAGACCCTTCTCTCCTCGGATTGCTACACGGCCATCGCCACCCATGACACACGAATGATCGAGCACGCCCGCCGATACATTGCCGATGAGCAGATCCCGGACTCGAAGTACGAGTTTCAAATGCTCTACGGAACCCGCCGCGACTATCAGCTGCGCATCCGGGAACAGGGCTACCGGATGCGCGTCTACGTCCCCTTCGGAACCCAGTGGGCGCCCTACTTCATCCGGCGTTTGGCCGAGCGCCCCGCCAATGTGTTCTTCGTCCTGAAGAATCTGCTAAAAAGGTGAGTGCCTTTCTCTGTGTATCAATGTCTCGCCGGTTTCCCATCTTTGGCCTGAATGCGCTGGATCATCTTTCGAAGGGCTTTGCGGATTTTTTGGCGGGCTTTCTCAGGGGTCATGTCAACGCCGTTGCGCTTTAAAAAGGCGCGGTCGGAGGCAATGCCGGTCCAGATCACCTCCTGCGAGAGCGCATCGACGAACTCAACAGTCAGTGTTGCCTCGATGAACTGCTCCACGAACTTGTTGTAGACCCGGCCGGTTTCCACGACGCGCTCCCTCAGTTCCATGCCGGCCGAGATTCGAATGTGCAGGTCGGGCTCGTGCGAACCGGCGTGTTCATAGCCTGACGCAGCCAAGTTCTCCTGAAGGGATTCCCGAACCCACTGCTCGGCTTGGGGATACTTGTAGAAAAGGTGGGTGGCGCCACGGGTGGACTCTTCGAAGGCAAAGGTCTTGTAAGAGGACAAATCGACTGATGGATGCGGCTTGGTTTCGACTTTCTGGGAAAGCAGCGGAAAGCCGGCCAGAGCCAAAAGCTGTGCCGCAACCACCCATCCTGGGTTGAGCCGAAGCAGATTCCACGCCCTCATGAAACAGATTCTACCCCGAAGAGCAAGCCATGGGAGTTTCGCGCAGTTTCGCGCAAAGAGCGCGAAGCCGCAACTGAGCACGGGGTGGCTAACGGAGCGTGAAAGTGGTTTCCAGGATGGCCAGACATCGGACGGGCACGTGCTCAAAGAGAGCTGGCTCGAAGGTCCACTGCTCCAAAACGCTGAGCGACTGCTTGTCCAGGCCATACCCTAAGCCGCTCAGCAGCTTTGCGTCAGAGAGCTTTCCGTCGGCCTCTACGACCCCTATCATCCGGACCTTGCCCTGGACTTCGGCGCGGATGGCCCTGTCGGTGTATGTGGGCATTAGAGTGCGGAGACTCTTGGGAGGGGTCCAGGCGGTTTGAAAATGCAGCAGAAACTCTTTGTTCAACCCGCAGCCAACGAATGCAAGTGTGCGCACGCTGTGCGTCAGGCTCTCCAGGATTTGCTCCGCAGCCTTCTGGTTGCCTTGCTCAAGGTACACGAGGCCGACGGCGGACTGGGCGTTCAGCTTAAAGGCATCGCTGTAGTTGGGATAGTCCTTCCAGACACGATCCAAGAGCGACTCCCAAGCCGAGGCGACCAGGAGAGCGTTTTCCCACTCCTGCCTGTCGGCAAACTCCTTGAGGAGCGCCCTCAGATGGGGCGTTTCCCATGCTTGCAACCGATTCGCCAGTTTGAAAGCCAACTTTTCAAAATCGCCTCCCTGTTCTTGAAAGGAGAGGATACGATCGGCCGCTTTGCTGAACTTCATCTGCTGAATCAACTTCTGAAGCTTGCCGACTTTCAAAGAGGCTTTGCGGGGAAGTGCCAGAACCCCTTCTGCGATGCTTATCCCATTAGCAGAGAGCAAAAATACCAATATCAAGACACGATGCATGATTTTCTTCATTTTAACCAAATGTTATCGCTTGATCAATGAAGCTGTCAATGTATTTTGGGGCCGTGGCCTTTCAGAAGCGATGGGATATGGGAGGCCGTTGAAGCCGTGGTCTTCGAGACGGGTGCCAACCAATGGCGCAGCTCCAGCCAGTGGCCGCCGGAAGGCCTCACAAGCCGCCTGGGATTCCTGCAACGGTAGCCGAACTGCTCCCGACTGCCTACGCAAACAGCATTTTGTCTTTGGGCCTCTTTTGAACTGCGGCTTCGCTGTATATACTTCGGGTCGATTCCTGTTCAGATTGCAACAAGAAATGGGGGAGAGATGAAAAAGTATCT
>JANQFM010000713.1 GCA_028277865.1 Acidobacteriota bacterium | reverse complement strand
TGTCTCTGTGGCTTCCCACCTCTGGTCTGAGGTGCCGCCTCGCTAGCCCGCTAGGGTTTCAGGGCTCTTCACGATTGAGTCAGATTTGGCTGCGAGGGGTTCGGCGGCGGTCAGGGTTTCCGGGCTCCAGGTCCCAGGTTCCGGATTCCAGAGTCCGAATCCCGAAAACCCGGAACCCGGAACCTGGAACTCGAAACCCTTTTGCGGTCGGTCTGAGGCGCTGCCTCGCTAGCCCTTCAGCCCTCACGGTAAAGCAGGTACAATCCCTCCTCATGGCATTTATCGAATATGTACCAGCCAAGGAGTGGAAGCTCGACCCAGACAACATCGTGCGCATTCACGGAATCAATCCGGCCGTACTGCGCGGGCACTATGAGCTGTATCGGGCCATCATGTTTGGAGAATCACCCCTCACTCGGACCCAACGCGAAATGTTGGCCGTGGTGGTTTCGTCATTGAATGGGTGTCATTACTGACTGCAGCACCACGGGGCGTCGCTCCGTAAACTGACAAAGAATCCGGATCTGGTCCGGCAACTGGCTTCCGACCCCCTGCAGGCCGACATCAGTCCGCCTGAAAAGGCTCTGGTCCGTTACGCCCTCAAGCTGAGCCGAAGTCCTGAAGCGATGGATCGCGAAGACGTCAAGCAGCTGCGAAAGGCCGGATGGGACGACCGGGCCATCCACGACGCCTGCCAAACGGTCTCTTACTTCCATTACGTCAACCGGGTGGCCGACGGGCTGGGAGTGGAACTGGAGGAACGGTTCGATCGTCGCTGAGGAGAAGTGGTCAGTTGTCAGTAGTCAGTTGTCAGTTGCCAGTTGCCAGTTGCCAGTTGCCAGTTGTCAGTTGTCGGAGGGGTCAATCCGTAGGAGACAGGGGTCAAGAAAAAGGGCGGAAGGGATCCAAAGTCCAGGCCTGATCCTCTTCCCCTCTTGCGCCTCTGCGCCTCTGCGTGACCAAGGTCCAAGGTCCAAGGTCCAAGGTCCAAGGTCTGCAGAATATACAATCTGCCCGACTCCCGACTCCCGACTCCCGACTCCCGACTCCCGACTCCCGACTCCTGCCTTCCTGTAACTTGGAAGCGAATCCTTCCTTGAGTAGAATCTCGGGGTGCTGCTATTTCGGGTCCGGATTCAGGATTACTTGGTCTTCGGTGTCTTGATCCTGCTCGGATCAGCCCATTGCCTTGGCACAGCGGATTCTTATCCGCGCCAGCCGTCGGTCGACGTCCTGCATTACCGCTTCGAGCTTCAGCTCAGCGACGACAGTGACGAGATCGTGGGCCGGACCTTGTTGACGGTGCAGTTCCTGTCCTCTGCCAGCCAGGTCTTGCATCTCGATTTGGTAGGGCATGAGGTCGGCTCCGCCAAGGGGATGACAGTGACCGCCGTCCAGGAGGAAGGCCGAGCCAGCAGATTCACCCACCGTGCTCAGCGCCTGTCGATTCAGCTGCAAGAGCCTACTCAAGCAGGCCGACAGAGGCGCTTTCAGGTGGACTACCGGGGCGTGCCCGGCGATGGGCTGATCATCTCCAACAACAAGTACGGCCAGCGGACCTTCTTTGGCGACAACTGGCCCGACCGGGCCCGCCATTGGCTTCCGGTCATCGACCATCCCTATGACAAGGCCACCTGCGAGTTTGTCGTCACGGCGCCGGATCACTACCAGGTGGTGGCCAACGGCGCACTGCAGGAGCAGTCCAGCCTGGCGGGCGGACGGCGCCGCACTCACTGGCGTACCGCGGCGCCCTTGGCCTCCAAGGTGATGGTGATCGGGGTGGCCCGATTTGCCGTCCAGCACCTTGACACGCCTCGAGGCCAGATTCCCATTCAAAGCTGGGCCTACCCTGAAGACCGCCGGGCAGCTTTCCGCGACTTGGCCCAGGCACGGCGCATTGTCGAGTTTTTCGAAAGCCGCCTGGGGCCCTTCCCTTACGCCAAGCTGGCCAATGTCCAGTCGAAGACCCGCTTCGGGGGCATGGAGAACGCCGGCAGCATCTTTTATGCTGAAAACGTCTTCAGCAACGGCGCCGCTTCGTCGGCTCCCCGCAACGAAAGCCTCATCGCACACGAAATCGCCCACCAGTGGTTCGGCGATTCGGTCAGCGAGGCCGACTGGCATCATGTCTGGCTGAGCGAAGGGTTTGCCACCTATCTGGCCGCCCTATACCTGGAGCATCGTTACGGCCGTCGGCGGCTGGCAGAGACGATGGCACAGTCCCGTCGGCGAGTTGTCCAATATGCCCGTAGGCGCCCCGAGTCCGCCGTGATCGACTCCTCGATTCGGAATCTGAACCGTTTGCTGAGCCCCAATTCCTACCAAAAAGGCGCCTGGGTGCTGCACATGCTGCGCCGTCATCTGGGGGAAGAGGATTTTTGGGCCAGCCTGAAGGAGTTCTACCGGCGGTTTCGGGACGGCAACGCGCTGAGCGCCGATTTCCAGGCCGTTGTTGAAGAGCAGAGCGGCCTGAAAATGGGCTGGTTCTTTCAGCAATGGCTCCGCCGCGCCGGGCATCCCAAGCTGCAGGGATCGTGGAGTTATGATGCTGAATCCCGCTCGCTGGAATTGACGCTGCTGCAAGAATCGAACCTACGCCCTTTCATCTTTGAGCTGGATGTGGCTGTCCGCTTGGAGGGTGAGCATCCCGAAGTGCGCCATTCGGTGCAAGTCGACCGGGCTCGATCCCGTTTTTCCTGGACTCTTCCAGCGCCTCCCCAAGCTGTTCGCTTCGACCCGGACGTCTGGCTGCTCATGGAGTCCGCGGCTGTTTCACGCCAAGCTGCCTTCGAGCGGAGCGCTCCCATCTTGCGGGCTTCCGGAGTCCCAGAGCCGTCCTGCGGCGAAACCACCGTTGCGCAGGCCGGAAGTTGGCCTCCGACTCACGACCCGCTTTCGCAGTACAATCCTCCCTTGTCCTCGATCGTTCTCAGGACGCCCGCACATGACTCATCTGTTTGCCGTACTTGGCACCCTGCTGATCTCGTTTTCGGCCATCTTCGTGCGTCTGGCGGACGTGTCGGCCTCGACCTCGGCCTTTTTCCGCACCGCCTATGCCTTGCCGGTTCTGGGCATCTTGTGGTGGCTTGTTCGGCAGCGCGACCGTCGCAGGGCATCTGCGCGCTGGATGGCTTTTGCAAGCGGATTGCTGCTGGCCGCCGACCTCAACTTTTGGCACCGCGCCATTCCGCTGATCGGCGCCGGGCTGTCCACCGTGCTGGGCAATACTCAAGTGGTCTTCGTGGGATTGGCAGCCTGGGCCATTTACGGCGAGAAGCCCCGCAGGACGGCCCTTGTGCTGGTTCCCTTCATCTTTTTTGGAGTGATTTTCATCTCCGGCCTGGGGCAGGATGACGCCTACGGCCAGCGTCCCTTGCTGGGAGTGGTTTTCGGCGCTTTGACAGGTCTCACCTACGCAGCCTTCCTGCTCGTTTTCCGCTCTTCCAACCGGAAACTGGCACCCGTGGCCGGCCCGCTTCTGGACGCCACCGCCGGAGCTGCCCTGGGCGGGCTGATCATCGGCCTGCTGGAGGGCGGAATTGACTGGGCGCCTGACTGGCCGGCCTGGGGCTGGCTTTTGGTCCTGGCCATGGGATCGCAGGTCTTCGGATGGCTGCTGATCAGCATTGCCCTGCCGCGCTTGCCGGCTCTTGAGACCTCCGTATTGCTGCCCATGCAACCCGTGGGCACCCTCATTTGGAGCTACCTGATCTTCTCGGAAACCCTCTCGGCAGTGCAGTGGCTGGGAGCAATGATGGTTTTGGGCGGCATCGG
>JANQFM010000258.1 GCA_028277865.1 Acidobacteriota bacterium | reverse complement strand
AGCGGCAAACGGACTGCCGAAGACCTCAGCGCTTTGCTCGACTGCTCCGCCAACCATAACCCGGGCGCGGCGCCTCCAGGGAGTCCCGCCTCCTTTTTGCTGCTCCAAAAAGACTGAGCCCTGCGCCCCGGAGGCCGAGGAAGCGATTTGGCCCTGTCCGGCATAGTAGTGCCGAGGTGCTTGCAGGCCGGCGAAAGGGAATTCCCAGGAGGCTTGATCGACGGAGACGGCCTGGTCGGTCCAAGGGCCAGAGAAAGCGTCGCTGCACTCGTTGCGGACGTGGAATTGCAGGAAGATATCCCGGCTGGCCCTCACGAAAGTGGCCACCAAGGTGTATCCGAAGCGCTCATAGTCCAACTCGCCCTGCCCGCACAGGCTGGTGCCTGCCGCTGCGCTGAAGTGTCCCCGCAAAGTGACCACCACCTTGACCGGCCCCTGCTCCACGATTTCAAAGCCGCCGGGATCGACGCTGACTCGATTTGGGCTGGAAGTGTCCAGTGTCTGACCGGCAAAAACCAGACGGGGGCCGGCGCCTGCAACGTGAAAGTAAACGCTGGTCCGCCCTTGGCCGTCATCATCCGGATCGATTTGGATCTCATCGAACAAGGCAGGATTGGACGGATCCAGCATGAAAGTCGCCAGGCCGGTATCTACCCGGTAGCCTCGGCCCTGCCCGGTTATGGTGGCAGCGAAAGGGTCTTGGGCAGGCGGCAGGCCTGTGATGCGGCGCAGCGAGTAGCTCACCCGACCGTCGGGGGGGATTGCGGCGGGGACAGTGACTTGTAGCCAGCGAATCGGTCGGCTTGTGTCGTCCACCGTCCCGCCCCATCGGGACAGCACGTCGAATTGCGCCGCCAAGCGCCGTTCGCCAGGCGTCGCTACGAAGAGATTGTCGGTGGAAGTCAGCCCCAGCCTACGGGGGATGGGAATCCCCGAAAATGCGATTTCTCCATTCCTGGGAAGCTGCAGCCCGTTACGGACTTCCAGGCTGCAGATGGTTTCTCCGCCGGACGGAGCCCCTCCCACATCGCCAGCCAGAGAGTCGGCTTGAGAGGAGGGTTGGGCCAGGGGAGCCTTTCCCGGTGTGGCCGAGGTTGCAAAGGCGATCCAAGTCGCCAAGAGCAGGTGAACGCAGTTCCTTAGGCCGAATTTCTCATGGGTTGCCGCAGCGAGGGGCCGCAAGCGCGCAACGCAGCCAGGGCGGATGACTTGCGGCTCCGCAGCAGGCAATCCATGAGAAATCCAGGTTAGCATGAGCGAACGTTGCTTTGATTCTCGCGCGACAGTGCATGCAGTGCAAGTCTCACTAATGAATCAAGTGCGAGGAACACGCCATCGGCGTGACGCTCTTTGCGCCTCGGCCTGAAGGCTGCACCTTACTTTCTGTCAAGCCACCGAAATTCGTTGGAGGATCCCCCTCCCCCGCAGCAGCAGCACGCAAACGAAGTAACGAAGGGCTCTCCTTCAGCCGATCGGCATTCGACCTGAGGCTGTGGAGGATGTGCACAAGGTGCCATGCAGGGTGGAGAGGGGCAGGATTGAAAGCCATCGGCCGTTATGGCAGGGGCCAGACCGGCCAAGACAGCCGCCGCAATCAGGACGGCCAAGAATGTGATGCGAGCGAGCAGGGTTTTCATGATGGTATTCCTTTCTCGTGTGCCGATTGTAAAAGTGAATATACTAGTGAATCAAGTCTTTTCTCAAATCATATACCATTTATTGAAAACTATGAACATCAGGGAAGAAGAACCTGCCAAGGCCTTTTTCGCGGGCTTCCCCCAACCTTTTCCGCCCCTTGCTTCGTTTCCCTTCTCGAGCCTGCCGACTCGGAGGAAGGAGCGAGAATCATGCGAGTGCAAATTGGCTGGATTGTGACTACCTTGGCTTGGATGGCGTTGCTGCCGGATCTGCTGGCCGCCCAATGGCTGCACATCCGCGTCAAGACCGACGAGGACGTTTCGGTCAACCTCAACCTGCCTGTGGAGGCTGTCGAGAGCTTGATGCCTACACTCGATTGGAGGGACCGTCAAAGGCGGAGGGTTGTCTTTCACCGAAATTCCTTCAGCTACGACGAACTTTATGACATCTGGCAAGACCTGCGCTCACAGCCGTCCCGGACAATCGAGAGACGAAGGGTGAGATTCAGCCGTGAAGGGGATCACTACGTAGTTCGAAAGCCTTCCCGATGGGGTTCGGACAAGGTCGAAATCCGGACGCCGGCACTCGTCGTGGATGCCTTGTTTTCCGGTCGGGACGGGTTCGACGTCAAGGCTGCAGTGCAGGCCATGGCGCAAGAAGCCAGCGGAAAGGTCTTCGAGGTCCAGGTCGATGACGGAGAGACGACTGTCGAAATCTGGGTGGATGACTCGAATACTTGACTGGACAGGCTACGAGCCGGTCGCGGAGATTCCGGGTTCCAGGTTCCAGGTTTCGGCATCTGGACGCCGTGATCTGGCACCTGGGATCTGGAGCCCAGGAACCCCTGACCGCTGCCGGACTCCTCGCAGCCAAAATCGACTCAATTGTGGAGAACCTTGGCGTCCTGCTGTCCGAAGTGTCAAATCCCTGCCACCTCCACCTTTGCTTTGAATGAGATAGGATGTGCTACGGCAGTGCCTTGCCTTCGGGGCAAGCGCAGCCGGGAGCCGTCTTGGAGGGAGGAGGGAGCATGAAGCTAGGACTGAGTTTCGGATATATGCACCGCGATCCGTCTCAGTTGATTCAGATGGCAAAGGGCGCTGAGGCGCTGGGATACCACTCGATCTGGACTAGCGAAGCCTATGGTTATGACGCTGTCACACCATTGATCTGGATGGCGGCCCACACTCGGCGTGTGCTGCTGGGGACGGCCATCATGCAGATGCCGGCCCGTACGCCTGCCATGACCGCCATGACCGCCGTCAGCGCCGATTTCTTGAGCGGGGGCCGGTTTGTGCTGGGGCTGGGCGTCTCCGGCCCTCAGGTGGTGGAAGGATGGCATGGAGTCCCCTATGGCAAGCCTCTGGGCCGGACCCGTGAATTTGTCTCCATGGTCCGCGCGGTGCTGCAACGCGAAAAGCCATTGCAGCACAGCGGAGAGCATTATGAAGTTCCCTGCAGCGGAGGGACGGGGCTGGGCAAGCCGCTCAAGCTGATCCAACAACCTCAGCGGCCCGATCTTCCCATTTACCTGGCAGCTTTGGGACCTAAAAACGTCGCACTGGCCGCCGAAATCGCCGACGGATGGCTGCCCATCTTCTTCTCGCCTCGTCGCATGGACCTCTTTCGCCAATACCTGCAGGAAGGGGCCGGGCGCGCGGGCAGAAGCCTGGATCAGTTGGACATTGCGCCGACCGTCCAGGTGGTGCTGGGCGATGACTTGGACGCCTGCCGATTCCTGGTCAAGCGCCAGATTGCCCTTTATGCAGGCGGCATGGGAGCCCGGGGCAAGAATTTCTACAACGACCTGATGTGCCGCTACAGCTACGGCCAAGCCGCCCAGCTGATCCAAGGCCTTTACCTGGAGGGGCGCAAGAAAGAGGCAGTCCTGGCAGTGCCGGACGAGTTGGTGGACGAGGTGGCGCTATGCGGCCCCCGTGAGCGGATTGCCGACTTGCTGGTGCCTTGGAAGGAATCGGGCATCGGGACTCTCATTTGCGCTCCCAACAACCCGCAGGCGGCTCAGGTGATGGCGGAGTTATGCGGCTGAGAGGCGGTGAGGGCTTCATGAACTCGATGCTGTCGGCTCAGCTTTGGTTCTCGTTCAGGCAGGGCTGGTTTTTCGTGTTAGGCGGGCTCGTCGAGTTCCTGCGGAGCACCGTCTCTGCACTATAATAGGCCGTCATGATCAGACCAACTGATGTACAGGCACGGGAGGGTTACCGGGTTTGGCTTCGATATTCTGATGGTGCTGCAGGAGAGATTGACCTGTCTCATCTGGCTGGTCGCGGCGTATTTGCAGCCTGGAATGACCGGGCCTTCTTTGAGGCTGTGAATCTTACTGAGGCGGGGGGCGTTGCCTGGGGTGAGGATATCGATCTCTGTCCGGACGCTTTATATCTGCGGCTCACGGGCAAGTCCGTAGAGGAAGTCATGCCCGGAAAGATTGACCCACTTGATTGAGTTCCTGTAAGGCCTGCCCATCCTGAGCAATAAAGCTCCGTATTCGTTTTTGGCAAGATTTCGCGATGGCCTTCGCGTCCGTTTCGTGGACTCCACCGATCAAGCTGGATTTCGTCAGGCTGCTCTTTTTCTGTACCCTGGAGGAAGCGGCCCGGAGGTAGCGTTTGAATTGCAGCGTGCCCTCTGTTAAAGATAATCCCTATCTGGAGAAACAGGCCGTTTGAAAGAGGCGGAAAGCAGAGAAAGGAGAGTCCGAGAATGGCATTTTCTTTACCCGATCTACCCTATGCAGCGGATGCCCTGGAACCGCATATCGACAGCCGGACCATGCAGATCCACCACGGCAAGCATCACCAGGCCTATGTCACCAACCTCAACAACGCGCTGGATCAAGCTCCCCAATTGACCGGGAAGTCTCTCGAGGAACTGCTGGCCGACAACTGCGCAATCGTGCCCGAGAACATCCGCGCGGCGGTGCGCAATCACGGCGGCGGTCACGCCAACCACTCGCTTTTTTGGCAAATCATGGGGCCGGGAGGCGGGAGGCAGCCTTCGGGTGCCCTGGGGGACGCAATCAGGCGGGATCTGGGCAGCTTTGAGGACTTCCAAAAACAGTTCGCTCAGGCGGCCATGGGACGCTTCGGCTCCGGATGGGCCTGGCTGGCCAAGGACTCCTCAGGCAAGCTTGAAGTCTATTCCACGGCCAACCAGGACAGCCCCCTGATGAGCGGGCACACACCCATCATCGGCCTGGATGTCTGGGAGCATGCCTACTACCTCAAGTACCAGAACTTGCGCAACGAGTACATTGCGGCTTGGTGGAACCTGGTCGATTGGGGCCAGGCGGGATCGGCGTACGGGGCATAAGAGATTTACGCGCCAAGACGCAAAGATCGCAAAGAGGCGTCCTGGCGCGAAACCTAGACCTAGAAAGCGACGTTGTTGGGGGTTCTGGGGAAAGGGATGGCGTCGCGGATGTTGGCCAAGCCGGTGGCGTAGCAGACGGTCCGTTCGAAGCCCAGCCCGAATCCGGAGTGAGGGACGCTGCCGTAGCGGCGAAGGTCCAGGTACCACTGGTAGGGCTGGGTGTCGAAGCCCATTTCCCGGATGCGCCTCTCCAGCACCTCCAAGCGCTCCTCACGCTGGCTGCCTCCGATGATCTCTCCCATGCCGGGCACCAGAACGTCCACGGCGGCTACGGTTTTCTCATCGTCGTTCAATCGCATGTAAAAGGCCTTGATCTGGGCGGGGAAGTTGGTGACCACCACTGGCGCTTTAACATGCTTTTCAGTCAAATAGCGCTCGTGCTCGGACTGCAGGTCGGCACCCCAGTGAACGGGGAACTCGAATTTCTGCTTGGCCCTTTGCAGGATGCGGATCGCTTCAGAGTAGTCCATGCGCACGAATTCCGCTTGGAGCATGGCCTGGATGCGCTGCAGGCATTGCTTATCGACATGGCGGGCAAAAAAGGCCATGTCGTCCTCGCACTCCTTCAAAAGCCTTCCCAGAATCGACTTGAGGAAGTCTTCGGCCAGGCGGCAGTTGTCGTCCAGGTCGGCGAAGGCCATCTCGGGCTCGATCATCCAAAATTCAGCTAAATGGCGGCTGGTGTTGGAGTTTTCGGCCCGGAAGGTGGGGCCAAAGGTATAGACCTTGCTCAGCGCCAGGCAGTAAGCCTCGACGTTGAGCTGCCCCGAGACGGTGAGAAAGGACTCCCTGCCGAAAAAGTCTTTCGAAAAGTCGATCGCGCCGCCTTCCGTGCGGGGCAGATGCATCAAATCGAGGGCGCTGACCCGGAAAAGCTCTCCGGCGCCTTCGGCGTCGGCTGACGTGATAATGGGTGTGTGGATCCAGAAAAAGCCCTCTTCGTGCAAATAGTTGTGAATGGCCCGGGCCAAGGCGTGGCGCACCCTGGCCATGGCCCCGAATGTGTTGGTGCGGGGACGCAGGTGAGCCACCTCCCTCAGGTATTCGAAAGAATGCCGCTTGGGCTGAATGGGATAGGTTTCGTTGTCGGTCACCCAGCCAACCACCTGGATGTCCTCAGCCTGAACTTCAACGCTTTGGCCCCTGCCCCTCGACTCGACAAGCGTCCCGCTGGCGATGATGGAACAGCCTGAGGTCAGGTGCAGGATCTCGCTTCTGAAATTCTCCAATTCCCCAGGCGCCACCACCTGGATGGGATCGAAGCTCGATCCGTCGTGAAGGTGAATGAACGAGAATCCCGCCTTGGAGTCCCGCCGGGTGCGCACCCAACCTTGAACGGTGACTTTCTCTCCAACACCGACTTGCCCTTTGAGCAGATCCCTGATCCTAGCGCTGGCCATATCTGATTCCGGATTCCTTTCAAGAGCACAAGTAGGAAGCCCATGCCACGCTGCTGCGATTCCCAAGTTTGACACGTGCATTTGTGCTGTAAAAGGGGGCCGATACTTGTAGCCTCCCCTCAGTTTTCAAGCCGGGTATTGTCGCACATCTGAGGGTACCCTGAAGGGATATTGGTACGTGGTTGCATTCCTTCAGTCAAGTCCTGGCCGGTTTGGATCAAAATCCGGGAAATATTCCCGGCGGCAGAGACTCCATTCCCTGAGCTTTTCTTGTGGCTCTGTGCCCTCAGTGCCTCCGTGGCTCCCACTCTCTTGCGGCACATGACGTGCATAAAGGATCACGGGCCGGACAGGTGAGTGTCGCAGTCTGGCCCAGCATCTAGGGAACGCAATTCAACAGGCACTTGACAAGGAAGCGAGTGCAAGGGGCGTAGGAGGCCAGTCATGAAGAAGCCAGTCTTTCAAATCTTCTGGATTTTTTTGATCTCGACAGCAGCGGCTTTGGGTGCCATGCCCGCTGTCAGCCGTTCTGACAGCGGCGACCTCTACAGGGTTCCGGGTCGTGAGGCGATGAAGCTGGAGGGAGTTGTGGTGGAACGCTCCGATCGACAAGTGCTGATCCGGCGTCAGGACGGATCTCAGGTACTGGTCAGCTGGAGTGACGACACTCGGATCAGGGAAAGAAAATCCAACTTCTTCCGCGGTGCCAGGAAATATTCGGAGCAGGATCTGTTGCTGGGACTCAGCGTGATGGTCAAAGGCCGCGGTGACGGTTCAGGCCGATTGGCCGCCCAAGAGATCAAGTTCACCCAGGACGATCTTGAAACC
Organism: Acidobacteriota bacterium; assembly: GCA_028277865.1. Lineage (GTDB taxonomy): Bacteria > Acidobacteriota > UBA6911 > RPQK01 > DATIPO01 > JANQFM01. The sequence goes on along the minus strand of JANQFM010000258.1, from coordinate 623 downwards.
GCCCGCGCCATCACCTCGAGCCTGGAGCCGGTGGAACGCCAGCTGGATGATGCCAATCGGGAGATCTCCCGGGTCGAAAAAAGGCTGGCTGCCAGCGAAGCCCGCAATGAAATGGTCACAGATCAGCTCTCCGGCGAAATCGAGGACATGGGCGAGGGGCTCAGGAAAGCCCGCTCAGATCTCAGCAGGACTCAGCAAGGGGTCGATCAGGCTTTGGCAGGCGTCGAGGAAACCAATCACCGCATAACGGCCCTCGACGATTTTGAAGTGGCTCGTTCGCTCACGGTGCTCTTCAGGGCCAGCAGTTCCAGGCTTACAGAGGAGGCTGCCGCGGACTTGAAGGCATTCGCCGAATCGGTGAAGGAAGAGGCGGGGTATCTGATCGAAGTGACCGGTCACGCTTCGTCGGACGGCAATGCCGAGTACAATCGCCGCCTGAGCGAGCGCCGGGCCAAGTCGGTGCGCGATTTCCTGGCTGAAGCCGGCGAGATCTCCCTGCGTCGCTTCATCTCTCCCTACGGCTTCGGAGAGAGCAGGCCGGTCGACGACGACTCGACCCGCGAAGGACGCCGTCAAAACCGGCGCGTGGAAATCCGCCTGCTGATCAACCGGGGTTTCGTCAA
>JANQFM010000641.1 GCA_028277865.1 Acidobacteriota bacterium | reverse complement strand
ACACGAACATTAATTACTCTCTTTGGAATCATCCGTTAATTCATCCTGCGTATATGTTATTGCAGAAACAGCACTTGACTCGCCGAAAGACCAGTTCTTTGGGACCGAAGGGATCATTCAGCCCGGCGTAGACCTTTTTTCGACGCCTGCAGGCGGGGCGACTTTCGTCGACTTTTCCGAAAACCCGATTCCGGCCGGCTTTTTCGGACCCGGCTCGGACCCCTTTGTCGGGCAGGTCGCCCTGCAGGGGGTTCCTCTCAATCAATTCGATGAGCTTTTCCAGGCGGACACGGTGGTGCAACGACTCGATCCAGCCGATTTGTCCCTGTGCGGATCGGGCGCCGAGGTTCCTGTGGAGATCGTCGCTTTGAGCCTGGTCAGCACCGAACCGATCAACGTGACCTTCGGCGGGCAACAGACCCAGCAATGGGATCTGCAGGTGGCGCTTTCTTCCCAGGTTACTCAGCCGACTGGGTCGATGCGGATCTGGAGGGGCTGCGAGCAGGGCGGCACCTTCAAGTCGCATCTGCCGGTGGTCCCCAAATTCATTTTCCGGCCCGCAGGGAATCCGATTGCCCAAATGGTCCTGGATCCGGCGCCCGAGGTCCAGTTCAATGCACGGGGACGCTGGGTCCAGCAACCCGATCAGCGGCTGCAGATTCAGCAGATCCCTTCCGGAGTCGTCATCGTGGACGGGGACGCGGACGGCCAGCCCGATCCGCAGCCCCTGGGCGGATCCTCCAATTTCGTGCCGGGCGTCGGCCTGCACCCCTGCAGCTGCGTGGGCACCACTTTGCCCAGTGTCACGGCCCGCCAGGGCGACCCCATTCAAAACGAGCAGTTCAAGCGGATGCTGCAGGAAAACGCCATGCTGGCCGCCCACGGCGTTTTGCCTCCCCAGTTCCCCCCTGATCCGACAGACCTGGACGGCGACTTCATCTTCAACGACTGCGACAACTGCTTCAACGTCCCCAACCCTGAGCAGGAGGATCGAGACGATGACGGCGTAGGGGACCCTTGCGACAACTGCCCAGTCGATTTCAATCCCTTCCAGGAGGATGACAACCAAAACGGGGTGGGCAACGTCTGCGAACCCGCTTTCTGGCTCCCCCAATTCGGCCACGGCTCCGGGGGCGGGCTCAGCTTCAGCAGTGAAATCAACATGATCAACCTGTCCACCTCCACCGCCCAGGCACAAATCGAGAGCTTTTCAAACAGCGGCGATCCGATCCAACTGTTTCGCGGACCGGGCGGGAATGCAGTGCAGCAGTTGAACAGGCAAATCCCCCTGATGGGAACCAGCACGGTGCAAAGCCAGAACCAGGATCCCAATCAGATCACCTTGGGCTGGGTACGGATCTTCAGCGAAGACGCGCTGGGTGTGGGGGCGGTTTTCCGAATCTTTCAAGGCGCCAACCTGCAGACCGCCGCCGCCGTCCTCCCACGCCCCTTGACCAGTTCGGCCTCTTTTGCAGCCAGGTTCGGCGGCGGGATCCGAACCGGCCTGGCGGTCCTCAACCCGCTCGTCAACCGCAACCCGACCAACGTCTGGCTGACCGTCTTCGACGACAACGGCAACGAGATCGCCGACACCGTGATCCCGCTGGAGGCAGGGCAAAAAGAGGCTTCTTTCCTGGATGAACTGGTCTCCAACCTGCCGGAATTCAGCGGCTCGGTGGAGTTGAAGTCCGACTTCCCGGTGGCGGTTCTTCCACTACAGCAGCAAGGCGTGGTCCTGACCACCCTGGACGTCTTCCCCGGTCGCCATTAGGGAAAAGGAAGCCACCAAGGCACAGAGTACACAGTGTCTCTCTTATTTTCTATGTGTACTCTGTGCCTGGGTGGCTCACTTTGCTCTGAATCTTCTCGACTTGAGTTCGTAGCGGGGCAGTGAGCCGGATTCGGCCAGTTCGACGTCGATGCGCAGGCTGAGTCGGGCGCGCAACTCCTGCTGGATGCGCTCTTTCAAGGCTGCGCCCCGCTCTTGGCTGCCGGGCTGCAGTTCGACGCGCAAGTCGAGCTGCTGCATCCCTTTGTGCTGACTGAGCAAGCCCTCGAATTCGGCCACCTCCCGAAAGCTGCGCAGCACAGATTCGATGGCGCTGGGATAGACGTTGACGCCCCGGATGATCATCATGTCGTCCACACGGCCCAGCACGCCTCCTTGCAGCAGCTGAAAACAGCGTCCGCAGGCGCAGCGCCCCTCTTGGTGAAAACACACCAAGTCGCCGGTGCGGTAGCGTATGACGGGAAATCCGGGCCGGTTGAGGTTGCTCAGGATCAGCTCTCCGCTCTTTGCAGGCGCAACCGTTTCAAGCGCCTTGGGGTCGCGGCATTCGCAGATGAAGTCCAGTTCATCGACGTGGATTCCGCCCGGCTGCCGGTGGCATTCGAAACCCCATGGACCCACCTCCGAAGCTCCGGCATGGTCATGGCAGCGGGCGCCCCAGGCCTCTTGGATACGCTCCTTGGTGGAAGGGATGCTGGCCCCCGGCTCCCCGGCGTGGATGGTCAGCCGGATGGGGCTTTGAGCGGGATCGATCCCCTGTTCATGCGCTAGCTGGGCTAGATAGAGGGCATAGCTGGGAGTGCAGACCAGCACCGTGGCCCGATGCTCGAAAATGGCCTTGAGGCGCTGCTCAGAGGACTGCCCGCCCCCGCTCAGGGCCAGGCAGCCGATCTCCGGCGCCGCCTCGAAGGCTGCCCAGAATCCGACGAACGGCCCGAATGAAAAGGCCACGTAAATGCGGTCCTGGCGGCTGACTCCGGCGGCCCGAAAGATCATTGCCCAACAGCGCTTCCAATTGGCCCAGCTTTCAGCCGTGTCGAGTACGACGAGGGGCTTGCCGGTGGTCCCGCTGGTGTGGTGCAGTCGGATGTAGTCCTGCAGGGGGAAGGTGAGGTTCGATCCGTAGGGCGGATTGCAGCTGGCGTCATCAAGGAGCTCCTGCTTGGTGGTAAAGGGCAGCCGGCGGAAGTCCTCGGCACGGGGCGCCGACTTCCAGCCGGCTCGTTCCCACTTGCAGCGGTAAAAGGAATTCCGATTCCAAAGCAGATCCAGCATGCGTTTGAGCTTGGACTGCTGCAGGCCGACCAGGCTGGGGCGGTCGAGGGTTTCGAGTTGGGGGTCGAGGAAGCAGTCCTGATTCATGGCGATTTTAGCTGGATACCTGCTCGGGCGGGCGCTGTCAAGGATTTGCCGCTGAGGCACACAAAGCAAAGGATCCGTCCCACCTCCGTGGCCGGCTACAAAGAAGAGAAGTCGGAATTGGGGAAGAAGGCTGCAGAGGCTAGGTGGGGAAAGCTACCGTCCAAAGACGCTAAAGCTAATCCGTTATAGAATCGGTGGCACCTATGCGGATATATGCTGATGAATCAGGCACTCATGGCCATGATTGGTTGGTCATCGGAATGCTTTTTCTGCCGAATCATGCGTCCCTTCACCGTGATCTCTGCCGGATTAAGGAAGATGCTGGCTATCTCAATCGACAACCGCGTCGCACTCGCAATGCCAGGTATAAAGAAACGCACTTCAGTGCATTTAGGGCTTGGAAGGATGCCGAAATCGCCGAGCGATGGATAGATCGGTTTCTTGCCAGCCAATCGGTCTTTCGCTCGATAGTCGTTGACTGGTCGATCTTTCAGCCCAAGTATTTCGGCAAGGTATTTGATCCAGATGCTCTGAAAAAGCGGCGTGCCTATAAGAAGTGGGCCGAGATGCTGCTGCAACCCGAAATCAGCCGAATTCGAAACGCGGTCTTTTATCTCGATCGTCTGCGGATACTGCATGGTTACGATGTGCTGGATCATTTGCAGTACCACTTCTCTCACGATGGTCTTGGCCGAAAAAGAAAGAAACCTCGCATCTTGGAATTCAAGGCTGCACAATCTTGGAAGGATGCAAACCAATGCCTCCAATTGTGCGATTTGTTGGTTGGCTGCGTTTATCAGTCATTAAATCCCAGCACCAACAAGGCGAAACTGAGGGTGACCGACTACCTTTACGACAAGCTGAGAGACTACGGCGTTCGAGATAGGTCGCCAGGATTCTGGAAGCAGTTCGCGGAGGCGAGAGTAAGCGATCACTTTCCGAAGTTCAGCGAATGGTTTTGGAAGCCGAAGGAGAAGAAAGGAATGAGAAAGAAAAAAACCTAGCTAAGTGGGCCGACTGTCAACGGCGATCAGGACTAAGCCTAAACCCTCGTTTCGGCGCCCTAACTAGGTAAAGCATATTATAAAGGGACATGGGCCATTTCCACAATCCTTGAGGTTGATTTTTCTACTTTTTTTAATTCTCCCCACTATTTCACGTGATGATAAGGTGAAGACAGAGCCCAACACAGAAGTATCCCACTACAGTGAAACTCTGGAGTCCAATCGGCATTCACTTTTTTGAGGTCTCGTAGGCCTCGGGAAATGCGAACTGTAAACCAACTATAATCCCTCCCCATGAAACGCGTAGCTGTCAGCCTCTTCCTGACGCGGAATCCGGAGTCCAGCGAGGCATTCCTGGCCAAGCGCAATCCGGAATTGAAATTCTTTGGAGGCTTCTGGGCCTTCCCCGGCGGGGTGGTGGATGCAGAGGACTCTCAGGTCGAGGTGCGAAACCTGCCCTGTCTGGAGGACGGATCCCTCAACCAAGACCTGCCCTCCTTTCTGGCCGCTGCAGCCCGCGAACTGTTTGAAGAGACGGGGATTTGGCTGGCGCGGGGAGCAATGCCTTCGGCGCAAGAGCTGCGACGGGACCGCAAGTTGCTGCTGGACGGCAGGGTCGGCTTCGCCAGCCTGCTGGCAAAATATGGGTGCCATCTGGAGGGCGCGGACTTCGGACCCATTTGCCGAATCACGACACCCCCGTTTTCTCCCGTTCGCTATGACACCTGGTTTTTTGGCTGCCGGATTCCCGATGGCGCGCAAATCGAGATCTGGCCGGGAGAGCTGACCGAAGGCGACTTTTTCGAGGCAGCAGCTGCCCTGCGAGGCTGGAGGCAAGGCGACATGCTCATCGTCCCGCCTGTCCTCATCCTGCTCAGCGAGCTGCAGGGCCGCAACAGCCGCACTTTCCTGCCTCACGTCCGTGACCTGACGACCTCCTACGCACGGGGAAAGCTGCACCGGGTCTACTTCAGCCCCGGAGTCCTGCTGGCGCCGATGGCCACCATCACGCGTCCGCCTGCCACCCACACCAACGCCTACCTGGTGGGAGAGGAGAAGATATACCTGGTGGACCCCGGCTCTGCCGACCCCGATGAGCAGCACAAATTGTGGGAGTTGCTGGACGAACTGCTGCAGGAAGGCAGGCAGCTGCAGGGGATCCTGCTCACCCACTCCCACTCCGACCATGTGGGGGCCGTCCAAGAATGCAGCCGGCGTTACAAAATGCCAGTCCTGGCCCACTCCGAGGCCGCCCGACAACTTCCCGGAATGGACTTTGCCGAATCTCTTGAGGACGGCCGGGAACTGGAATTGGGCAAGGCTCCGGACGGCACACCGGACTGGAAGCTGCGCTGCCACCTTTTGCCGGGCCACGCCCCCGGCCACCTGGCATTCGAGGAGACCCGCTACGGGGCCGTCTTGGCCGGCGACCTGATCTCGACGGTCTCGTCCATCCTCATCGACCCCAGCCAGGGCGATCTTGCCACTTACATGAACTCCCTGCAAAAGCTGCACGACCTCAGCCAAGGATTCGTCTATCCCAGCCACGGCCCCCCGGCCCGCCGCGGACGCCAGGCCGTCGCCAATGCCATCCAACACCGCCGACAGCGCGAAGCCAAGCTGGTTGCAGCGCTGCAAAAGCGTCCCCTATCCCTGGACGCCCTGCTGGAGAAGGTCTACGATGACGTGCCGAGCGGCTTGCTGCCCTTGGCCCGTCGTTCTCTGTTGTCAGGCTTGATCGACCTGGAACACAAGGGTGCTGTCGAGAAAACGTGGAGGGGATACCGGAAGCCCTCCGACTGACCGTAGGCGGGCTCCCCGTCACTGCCAAACACTCAAGTATCGCTCCCCCCGATCGGGCAAGACGGTCACGATCGTCTTCCCCGGCCCCAACTCCTCCGCCAGCTTCTCGCAAGCGTACAGGTTGGCGCCCGAGCTGATGCCCACCAATAAGCCTTCCTCGCGGTGCAGCCGACGGGCCGTGGCCACCGAATCCTCGGTCGACACAGCAATGACGCGGTCGATTTCATCCAAGTCGACCAGTTCGGGGATAAAGCCGTCCGCCAGCCCCTGAATGCCGTGGCAGCCCGGCTCGCAACCCAGCATAACCGCCGATTCAGCCGGTTCCACAGCCACCACCTGAGCGGGGATCCTGGCCTTACGCAGCGCCCGTCCCACTCCCATCACCGTACCTCCCGTTCCCACTCCCATTACAAATGCATCAAAACCGCGTCCCGCTTGGCGGATGATCTCGGGCCCCGTGCCGAACTGGTGGGCGGCGACATTGTCGGGGTTGGAAAACTGGCGCGTCAGGAATAGGTGTGGATTGTCCGCCGCTTCCTTTTCGGCTTCTTCGACGGCTTCGTTCATGTGAAGCAGGCTGTCCAGCAGCTCAAGGCGGGCACCGTAGGCCTGGATCATCTGCTGCCTTTCCACGCTCACCGAACGGGGCATGCGGATGATCACCTTGTAGCCCATGGCCGCGCCCACCATGGAAAGCGAGATGCCCGTGTTGCCGCTGGTGACTTCCAGGATGGTGCCCCCTGCTCGCAGTTCGCCCCGCTTTGCGGCTTGTTCGACCATGAATCGGGCAATGCGGTCCTTGATGGAGCCGCCCGGGTTGGAATACTCCATCTTGGCCAGAATGCTGCAGCCGCTGCGCTCGGAAAGGGTGTGCAACTTCAGCAAGGGAGTCCACCCGATCTGCTGCATCCCGGCTGTGGAGTGGGCGCACAGGTGAACCCTCAAGCAACAGGTTCCGGGCTCGGGTATGAGGGATGAAAACTCGTGCTCGATGCTTTGGTCTTCGGACATTGAGGCGATTGTAGCAAGGGAGCGGCAGACCGCGAAAA
>JANQFM010000639.1 GCA_028277865.1 Acidobacteriota bacterium | reverse complement strand
CTTCTCATCTCTGCCAAGTCCTCCACGGAATCCGGCACCGGAAGGCCGGGAAAACGGCTGGGCAGCAGGACATGGAGCAGCCAGATGGCCATGTCCTGGCGCAAGGCTTGGTGCTCCTCGCCCCCAAACCAGTTGATCAGGTCTTCGACGACGCCGTCCACCTCCTCCAGGCTGCGGCTCCTTTCCAGCCGCAACAGGCAGGCGAATGCGTTCTTGCGCCCCTGCAGGGACCGCTTCTCGAAACGCTGCACATCGACCACGAAGTAGCGCATCCGAACCTGGTACGGTTTCAGTTCTTCAGGGACGGATTTGAACAATTCTCCTGCCTCCAGAGGCGCTGTCCAGCGACTGTCGCCATTATACAGCACCAGGCAGAAAACGGGATCGGCCGAGCGCTTCTTCAGGCCCTTCCTTCGCGGGTACAGCCTCTGCCACAGCAGCCCGGCGTAGCCGGGGAATCGGATGGGCATGGAGGGGTCGGGGCGAGACTGGAATTCCAGCAGGATGTAGACGGGCCCGCCTGCGAGCCGAGCCCTCCAAGCCAAGTCGCCCCGGCGCTTGAGCAGGTTCTTGCTGACATGCCGGGCCGGGACGGGCTGCAGGCTGGAAAGGTCGAGCTGCCGTACCCAGTCCTGGCCCACCCCCAGCTCCAGCAGCCCGGCCATCATCTGCCGGTGCGAGAACAGCATCTTCTGCGAGGCGTCGTGGGCCACCATGGGGGCGCTCCTTTTGCTGCGATAAGGCGAGTTGCTGCCTGTGTTCTTCAGCCGTGTTGTTCGTCGGGGGATAACAGCTCCCTCTAACAAGAACGCACCAGCAGGGTCGACCTACGAAGATTTCTTGAAGAATTCGAGAAAAAATCTAAAAAAAGTCAAGAAAACAGACTGGATGTTGCACTGAGAGGCCATGAGGCTTCTGACGGAAAGCTGCCAAGGCGGCGGCGGCAGATCTGCTCACTGAGCAGTGGTCGGGCGGGCGAGATCGGAGGGGCGGTTCCAGTTGACGAGCTGATCTGGACCGGCCCATTCTTGCCAGGATTTTGGCGGCAAAGCATGAGCTGATTCGCCCAGGACGGCCACCCATCGCTTGAAAGAACGTACTCCGGACTCGACAGCTTGACGAGCGCTTTTTGCCAACGATCGGTGGTAAAGTGCGCAGGCGTATTGAGGGATGCCCTCGGACAGCGGCAGCACGGCCTGATGACCCTCGTCGGCAGCAGCAGCCAGCCGGATCAGAAATCGGCTGCTCAGATTAGGATAATCCACCGCCATCAACAGCCCGTATTCGCTTTCCAAGCCCATCAAAGCACCAGTCAGAGCCGCTAAAGGCCCCTGGCCGGGGTGCTCATCGATGCAAAACTCAGCCTCCGGCCCTAATATCTCAGCCAGGCGATCCTCTTCATCCGCCTCAGAAAGAAGCACTCGAACCGCAAATCCGGTTTGCCGGGCAATCTGGTAAGACCTCACAATCAGCGGACGCCCCTCCACCTCCAAAAACCGCTTGTCCACCCCCATCCGGGACGATTCCCCACCGGCCAGCATCAAGATTGTCACAGGCGAACGAGCCAATTCCCGATCCCTTTCTTCGCTTTGCGACTTTGCGTGAAACTCGCAGGCCTCAAATCCCCAGCAAGATGCCCCGGGCAGGCTTACCGGTCAACTTGGTCACCGCTTCCAGGTACCAGGCCATCTGGGCTTCGTAGTGCTTCTGACGCAGCTTGAGGTCCGCGTCAGTCTTGAAGTCCACCACCGACCAGCCGCCCTCCTCCTCAAAAAGCAGGTCGATGGTCCCTTCCAGAATCCGATTGCCTTCCACATCCAGCAGCACAGGCAGTTCCCGGTGGCTTCTCGTGCTGCTGCGAGCCTTTTTCATGAGGGGATGTGCCAGAGCGCCCGACACGGCACGTATAGCCGAACGAACCTCGTGGTCATCGGCGCCCAGGACGCGGGCGTGCAGGCGGGCCAGCCGCCCGATGCTGGATTCTTCCGCCTGCCAGTCCACGTCACGCAGCAGTGTGTGAACCAGCGTGCCGAATCGCTTGCCCGATGGACGGGGTTCCTCGCGCTCAACCATCTCCAGCCGGATGTCGAACTTCCAGGAGGGAGGATCCTCTACTTCGCTGGCGGTGAAGACTTCGAACTCGGGGCGCCGGCCAGCCTCGACGGCTTTGCGCCGACGCCGCTTCCACTCCCGATAACGGTGCATGCCTTCCGCAGAGGCCTTGCCTCCCTTGTCCTCGGCCAGGATCTGCTCTTGGCGCAGCCCGAAGTTCCCCTCCACGCCCAGCTTGAGCAGGTGCGGATCCCACCAGGCCACCTTGTGGCGCCCCTGCTCGGGCTTGTGCAGGCCCGGCTTGACCGAAAACTCCGGTTTGCCGTCGTGGGCCTGGGGACGCTGCATCACGCTGGCCGGCCCGAACTGCGGGCATCCCGGTGCCGGCGAGGACTCGCGCCAATTCTCCTTGCTGGGATAGAGTGCCTTGTTGAGCGGGCTGAGCCACCCTTGCAGCTTTTCGTCTCCCACAGTCGGGACGATGAGGATGTCGCGGGCGCGGGTGGCGGCCACGTAGGCCAGCCGGACGCCTTCGGCCTCGTCGCGCTGAC
>JANQFM010000615.1 GCA_028277865.1 Acidobacteriota bacterium | reverse complement strand
ACGGCTGGTCCAGCTCGCTGGTGGTTTCCGCTCAGCAGGGCACCAACACCGACAGCTCGCCTCTGCGTTCCGATCAGGATCTTTTCATCGATTGGGCGGTCCTCAACGACGGAACCGCCGATACGACTCAGACCTATTTCGTCACGCTTTCCGTCGATGGCGCAGAAGTGGGCAGCTGGTTCGCCGATCCTCCCCACGAAACCAATTTTTTTGTTTTCGTCGAGGACTTTGATATCGGGGCACTGCCCGCCGGATCCCACCAGCTGCGGCTGCAGGCGGACAGCGGCTCGGTGATCGCCGAATCCAATGAAAACGACAATGTCTTCATTCGAAACATCATTGTCGAATCAGCGGCCGGACCCGCCGGTGAAGAGATCGATATCTTCTTCCCCAGCATTCGCAGCGGAGGCACTATCGGGACAGGTGTGGCGATCGCCAATCCGACCGGGCAGCCTGCCGACGTCGATCTGTTCTTGGTCAACGATGCCGGAAACCTGGTCACAGGCCCGGGTATCACGAATCCTGCAGCCCTTCCAGTTCCAGCCGACCGCCAAGTCGCCAGCACCGTGACAGAGTTGTTTGGACAAGGAGCCAGCAACGTGGATGCCTGGATCCTGGCCCGCAGCACCAACCTGGGCATCGTGGGCTTTTTCCTCACCTTTGAAGACGGATCCCGCAACATCGACGGCGCAGAGGCGGTGGCACGGGCAGCCGGGACGGTGGTCTTCCCTGAAATCTTCAGCGGCGGGCAGGATTTCACCGAACTAAACATCCTGGGGCCAGGCCCGGTCACCCTGGAGCTGCGCCGCAGCAACGGAACCCTGGTCCAGTCGCGCAACATCCAGCTTCCCGGTCAGTTCGGGCGCTTCAGCGGCAATGTCTCCGACATCTTTTCGGCCGCCGTTCCAGCTGAATCCTATGTGCTGGCGCGCTCGGGGCAATTCACCATTTTCGGCTATGAGACCTTCGGCTCCGGAGAGTTCCTGGGAGGCCGCAACGCCATCCCCGTCGAAGAGTTTGCCCGCCAAATCAACATTGCTCTTTTTGCGGCCCAACTGGCCGACTTGCCGGGCATCCTGGAGAGCACCCTGACCGTCATCAACCCCACCGACACTCCCGCCAACTTGACATTGAGCGCATTTGCAACCGGCGTTTCATCGGGCGTTCCGGATGCGACTGCCAATGTGGTGCTGGGGGCGCGCTCCATGCTTCGCGGCGATGCCCGCAGCCTGCTCGGGCTGCCGGCCGGGAACTTCGTGGGCTGGCTGCGTATCGACAGCGACATCAGCGGGATCGTGGGCGACATCAGCTTCGGCAATCCCGACCGCACCTCGCTGGCCTCAGTGCAGCTCCAGCGCTCCACCCTGACCGACGTGGTCTTCTCGCATGTGGCGGACGGGCTGGGGTTCTTTACCGGCCTGACCTTCTTGAACGTGAGCGGAGATCCGGCCAACGTCACTGTCGAGGTGTTCAACGTCTCCGGTCAGCGGACAGGCATGGGAAGCTTCATCCTCTCCCCCTTCCAGCACCGCGCCCGCACGCTCCCGGAGATCCTGCCCGGATTTCAGCCTCAGATCGGCGGCAACATCCGGGTCACCTCGAATGTGGGGATCTTCACCTTCGAGCTCTTCACCTTTGCCCCCCAGGGAGTTGTCCTCTCTCAGGCCGCCGTGCCGCCCCAGCGCGGCGCCGGCAATGTTGCCGGCCAGTTGACCGCTCTGGCGGCCACCTCGCGCCTGAAGCCGCTGCAGCGCTATCCGGCCAGCCGCAGCAAGGGAATCGAACTCGACCCCGAGTTGGACTTCGTTCCCGGCGAAGTGATTGTGCGCCTGCATTCCGGGCTGAGCCGCCGTGCCGCTTCGCGCTTGGCCGGCAAGAACGAGCTGACGACTGCCTTGGGCGGCGTCCGAGACACCTATCTGATGCACTCCGACCGGATCGACCGCAGTGTGCAATGGCGCAGCGGCTCGCAGTCCAAGGAAGCGAAGATGAAGGCCAAGCTGGCCACCTTGGACTTGATCGAATCCCTCAACGCCGATTCGGATGTCCTTTATGCCGAACCCAACTACATCTATCAGGCTCAGCGCGTCCCCAATGACGAGTTTTTCAACCTGCAGTGGCACTACTCCAACATCAACCTGCCCAACGCCTGGGACATCGAAATCGGTGCGGCAGGCATCCGGGTGTCCGTGATCGACACCGGCGCCCGCTTCGACCACCCGGATCTGGCGCCCCGCCTGACGGGAGGCCAGATCGACACGATCAGCGACCCCCAAAGGGCTTTGGACGGGGACGGCATCGACAACAGCGCCCACGACCCGGGCGACGACCCCCTGAGGCTGTTCAGCTCCTTCCACGGCACTCACGTGGCAGGGACTGTGGGTGCAGTCAGCGACAACGGGCTGGGCGTGGCCGGCGTGAATTGGGTTTCTCCCCTCATGACGGCCCGTGTGCTGGGCAACGGGGGCGGCACGGTTTTCGACATCACCCAAGGAGTCCTCTGGTCGGCCCGGATAGCCAATGCAACAGGCCAGCTGCCGCCCAATCGTGCCAACGTGATCAACATGAGCCTGGGAGGCGCAGGATTCAGCCAGACGCTGGCCGATGCCGTCGCCGACGCCCTGGCGGCCAACGTGACGGTGGTGGCAGCGGCCGGCAACGAGAATACGGATGCCCCACGCTTTCCGGCGGACCTGCCGGGAGTCGTCAACGTGGGCGCCACCGACCTGGGTGGCGGAAAGGCCTCCTACTCCAACTTCGGCATGCGCACCGACGTGGTGGCGCCGGGAGGGGACGTCAGCCGGGACCTGGACGGCAACGGCTTCAACGACGGCGTACTCAGCAACCACTGGAACGAGTCGCAGAATGCGCCCAACTTCAACTTCTTGGAAGGCACTTCCATGGCCTCGCCCCACGTGGCGGGAGTCGCCTCGCTGATGCTCTCGGTCAATCCCAACCTGACCCCCGCCCAGGTGCGCAGCATTTTGCAGAGCACCGCCATCGACATCGGCACGGCGGGCTTCGACAACACCTTCGGCTTCGGTCTGGTCGATCCGGTGGCCGCCCTGCTGGCTGCCGGAGGGCAGGGGGCGGGTTCGCCGATCCTGGTGGTTTCGACCAATCAGCTCGATTTCGGCACTTCCATCACCCAGCTCAACGCCACCATCAGTAACGGAGGCAGCGGAACGCTCACGGTCAATGCTCCCAGCGTGCAAACAGACCAGGGCAGCGGCTGGCTGGCTGCCGGGTTCAGCGGCAGCAGCCTGATCGTCCAAGTCGATCGGGCCGGCTTGCCCAACGGCGATTACACTGGACGGGTCCAGCTGACGTCCAACGGCGGCAACGCCACCGTCGAAGTTTCCATGCGCGTCGGAGCGGAAGCCCCGCCCAACCTCGGAGACGTCTTCGTGCTGGTTATCGACCCGTTGACCTTCCAGACATTGGGAGGGGCGACCACAGGAATCGCCAACGATTTCCGCTACCGAACCGATCCCGTGCCTTCCGGGGACTATTTCGTGGTGGCGGGGACCGATTCGGACGACGACAACTTCATCTGCGACGAGCCCGAGGACTTCTGCGGCTTCTATCCCATCACCAGCCAACCGGTCTTCGTAAACGTGCAAGCCAACCAGACCACCTCGGGAATCGACTTCCGGATCCAGCAGGAAGGCTTCAACCCGTCCTTGAACGAGTTGCTGAAAGGGTACCCCGCCCAAGGGTTCCGGATCGTAGCCAAGCCACGCAGACTCAGAGAACACAAAGGTGAAGGAGCTTCCGAAGTGGACAGGCCGTAGGAAGCCCGTTGATTCATATGGCATCCCCGACCTCGTCCGGCGGTGGTCCGCCCATGACGGGGTCGGCTTCCGCATCCACCAATTGGAAATGAAACTGGAAATCAAGTTGCCGTGAAAGCTGTGCAGTGATAATTTCTTTTGGCCCATAAATCCATTATTTTCAATATATTATTCTGGATTTTCTGATTCTTTGACGTGGAAATGAAACGGATATAAGATATCATTCATGATCCAATATGCTCACCCGCAAAACTGGATTCGATATGATCCCCTCAAGGTTGCCGCGGCTCTGGTCGAAGCCAAGGCGGCTGTCGAATCCTTGAAGAGTGCGCCTTATCAACGTAGCTGGGTTGAAAGCCTTCAGGAAATGGAACTGAAGCGGGAGGTTGCAGGGACCTCGCGCATCGAGGGTGCCGATTTCACCGAAAACGAGCTCGAAGCGGCCATGACCGGCTCGCTTTCGGAACTGCTGACTCGATCTCAGCGGCAAGCTCATGCGGCTGTCAGAGCCTACCGTTGGATCGCCGGCCTGCAGGCGGATCAGCTGATCGACCACGCACTTCTGATGCGGATCCATGCCCTCATGGTGGAGGGCTGCGATGACGACCATTGTCAGCCGGGGACATTGAGGGGGCCTGATCAGAACGTGACCTTCGGGCGGCCCCGTCATCGGGGCGTGAGCGGCGGCCAGGAGTGCCGCAAGTGTGTCGAAGAGCTTCTCAAACAGATCAACACAACCTACAGGGCGCATGATGCGCTGGTCCAGGCGCTGGCCGCTCACTACCATTTGGCCGCCATGCATCCGTTTTTGGACGGAAACGGGCGAACCGCCAGAGCGCTCGAAGCCCTGATGCTTCAAAAAGCAGGGCTGCGCGATAGCTGCTTCATAGCCATGTCGAACTACTACTACGATGAGAAGACCGCGTATTTGTCAGCTCTTTCCGACGTTCGGAAGCGAAATCACGACCTGACGCCCTTCTTGATCCTTGGCCTGAAAGGGGTGGCTCTGCAAAGCAAACGGCTGATGAGCGAGATACGCACAGCCACCCAAAAACTGCTTTTTCGAGATGTGATGCGGGGTTTGTCTGAGCGGCTCTATTCGCCCCGCAAACGGGTCATCACGCAACGCCAATTCAGTATCTTGGAGATCTTGCTGGAGGAGCAAGCCCTGCCTGCGGCTGATGTGCTCTCAAGAATATTCGAAAGATACGAAAAGCTCCGCGCACCGTTTAAGGCATTTGCCCGCGATGTCAATGCGCTGCTGGCCCTGGGTGCCATGACATGGAGCCCGGAAGAGGGCGACCTGTTCAGGATCAATCTCGAATGGCCGACCTTCATCACGGAAACAGACTTCTACAGGATCACAAAAGATCTCCCAAAGGCGCAGTACACATTCACCTCCAAGAAGTAATCGACGCAGGGGTCACGACGCCTGCGCAAATGCCGCCTTTCTTGGCGGTATTTTCAGCTTTCCGGTATTCTTTAGGCTTGCACGGATCGAAAGGAGAATACCGCTATGAAAGCTGTGATCGATAAGACTCGGGCGCTTCTGGAAAAACTGCAGATTCAAGACGTCAACCC
>JANQFM010000486.1 GCA_028277865.1 Acidobacteriota bacterium | reverse complement strand
CGGTGGGTCCGTAGCCATTGATGAGACGCGTTGCGGGCAATGCGGCCAGCGCTTTGCGGACGTGGGTCGGCGAAAGGACGTCGCCCCCCGCCAGCAGTTGCCTGAGCGGTTTGAGGCTGGCGAGGCTGTCCTCCACCATCTGGTGAAACAGCCCGGCGGTCAGCCACAGGGTGCTCACCGCCAGACGCTGGATGTCCCGGCCCAATTCCTGCAGCGACCGGCGCCCGGGGGGCGGCACTTCCAGGCGTCCGCCGTTGAGCAACGGACCCCAGATCTCCAGCGTGGAAGCGTCAAACGAGACAGGCGCCAGCTGCAGGAAAACCTGATCCCGGCCGAAGTCGGCAAAGCCGGTGTTGCGCACCAATCGCACGATGCTGCCATGGGTCACCGCCACGCCCTTGGGCTGCCCGGTGGAACCTGAGGTGTACATCACGTAGGCCAGGTTGTCCGGCCCCGCTGGGAGCGCCCGCATCCCTGCGGGCTCTGCCTCCGGTTTCGAATCAGGGTTTTCAGACACAAGCAAACCCAGATTGGGGAGCCCGCAGGGATGCGGGCGCTCCCAGTGCGGTTGCAGGCCACTGAGCCGGTCCCGAAACTCCGTTTGGGTGAGGACGCCAGCCGTGCGGGCGTCTTCGAGCATGTCGGCCAGACGGGAGTCGGGTTGGCCCGGATCCAGCGGCAGGTAAGCGCCGCCCGCCTTGAGGACGCCCAGCATGGCCGCGTAAAGACCGGGCCCGCGTTCCATGAGCAGTCCGACGCACGTCTCCGGGCCAACGCCCCGACGGCGCAGGGAATCGGCGACCAGCCCGGAGGCCCGATTCAGTTCCCCAAAGCTGAGCTGAACGTCACTGCAGGCCAGAGCAACCGCCTCGGGAAATTGCCCGGCAATCTCCTCGAAAAGGGCGTCCACCACCGGGCGCTCGGGCAGAGGGCGTCGGCTGCCCGACCACTCTGCCAGCTGATGCCGCTGAGCTGAATCCATCAGGCGCAGCTGGGAAATCGGCTGCTCGGGATCTGAGACGATCGATTCCAGCAGCCTGCGGTATTGCCCCATCAGCCGAATCATGCTGGTGCGGTCGTAGAGGTCGCGGTCAAAGAAGAGGAAGCCGTCCAGCCCGTCCTCCCTTTCCCAGACGTGAACCTCCAGGTCGAATCGGGTGGTTCGGGAGTCCACCGGCATGGGACGCACGGTCAACCCGGTCATCTCGGGCAGCTTCAAAGGGATGTTCTGCAGAGCGAACATGACCTGGAAGATGGGATTGCGGCTCTGATCGCGCCCGGGCTGCAGGCGCTCGACCAGCTTTTCAAAGGGAAGGTCCTGATGGGCATAAGCCTGCAGGGCCGTTTCGCTGGTCCGGCTCAACAAGTCGTTGAAGGATGGATCGTTGGAAAGCTTGCCCCGCATGGCCAGGATGTTGATGAACAGTCCGATGAGCGATTCGGTCTGGGGATGATTGCGGTTGGCGATGGTCGTCCCCACCACGATGTCGTCCTGGGAGGTGTAGCGGTGCAGCAAGGCCTGGAAGGCGGCCAGCAGCGTCATGTAAAGGGTCATGCCCCGCCGGCGGCACAGGGCACGCAGTCGGTCGCAAATCCGGGCCGGGAACAGGAACTCCAGATGGGCTCCACGGAAAGTCTGGACGGCAGGCCGCGGACGGTCGGTGGGCATTTCCAGCACCGGCACGTCCGCCAATTGGCGCTCCCAGTAGCCTAGTTGCTTTTCCAGCACCTCGCCCTGCATCCAGTTGCGCTGCCAGACGGCGAAGTCGGCGTACTGAATGGGCAGCTCGGGCAATGGCGAGGGACGGCCTTGCAGGATGGCGCTGTAAAGGGCCGCCTGCTCCTGGATCAGCACCCCGATCGACCAGCCGTCGGCCACGATGTGATGCAGGGTGAGCAGCATGGCATGCCGACGGCGTCCCAGGCGCAGCAAGGTGGCCCTCAGCAGCGGCCCCGCGCTCAGATCGAAAGGAGTCTCCCCCTCTTCAGCCGCCAATTGTTGAGCTGTCGCCTGTCGTCGCGATTCGTCGAGGCCGTTCAGGTCGATCAATGCCAATGTCAACGTCACGTCCGGGGAGAAGACCTGCACAGGGTTTCCGTTCGCGGAAGGGAAACGGGTGCGCAAGGCCTCGTGGCGGCGCACGATCTCCTTCAGGCTGGCTTGCAAAGCCGCCACGTCCAAAGGCCCGTCCAACTCCCAGGTACCCGTCAGGTTGTAAAAGGAGTTGTCGGGCATCAAGCGGTCCAGAAACCAGAGCCGCTGCTGGCCGAACGACAGGGGCAGGTTTTCCCGCTGGGCGACCGGCTGGATGGCAGGCTTGCGGGATTCCTGCGGAGAACTGCGACCGATCCGCCCGGCCAGCCCGGCGATGGTGGGCTCTTCGAAGAGCATGCGCAAAGGCAGCTCCACGCCGAAGGCCCGGAAGATCTGGGAAACCGCCCGAGTGGCCAGCAGCGAGTGCCCTCCCAATTCGAAGAAATCGTCCTGGACGCCCACTTGGTCGATTTCCAGCAACTCACACCAGATCCGCACCAGCTCTTCTTCGATGGGAGTGCGGGGAGCGGCAGAGGGTCTCGCATCGAGGCTCTTTTCAGGTACCGGAAGAGCCCGGCGGTCCACCTTGCCGCTGGGAGTCAGGGGCAGCTCGTCCAAGACCACGAAGAAGGAAGGCACCATGAACTCGGGGAGGCGGTCCTTGAGGTATTGGCGCAG
>JANQFM010000233.1 GCA_028277865.1 Acidobacteriota bacterium | reverse complement strand
CCTCTTGGTTGCTTCCCCTCAACTTCATGCCGACCCACCTATATCGGCATTTTTCCGTCAGCCTTTAGTAGGACTTACACCACCTGCCTTCTCAGCGCTCTCTGCGGTTGATCCCCGAGAAAGTCCCTTTCACCACCCGATCCCGTAATCTTCGCCGTAGTTGCTCGCCCCGCCCCACAGGGTGCCGTTTTTCCAGTCGAAGTAGATAGCGTTGATGGGACCCGAGGTGTACTTGCGGTAGTCAAGCTGGTACCCCATGCGGCGAAGCTCCCGGCGCACCCAGGGTGGAACGTTCTCGTGAAGCGTCAGGCGCCCCGGCGTGGACTTGTGCTCGCCGAAAGAGCTCTGCATCTGGTAGCTGACGATATTGGGCGCTTCGCAGGCTTGCTGCACGTTCATCCCGAATTCCACCATGTTGAGGAAGAACTGCAGCAGGTTCTGGTCCTGGGTGTCGCCTCCCTGGACGGCGAAGGAAAGGTAGGGCTTGCCATCCTTGAGGGCCATGCCGGGAGTCAAGGTGGCCCGGGGACGCTTGCCCGGCGCCAGTACGTTGTAGGGGTTTTTGGAGGGGTCCAGCACGAAGCTCTGCATGCGTTGGCTCATGCCGATCCCGGTCTTGCCGGCAATGACAGCTGGAATCCAGCCTCCGCTGGGAGTGATCGACACCACCCAGCCTTCTTTGTCTGCGGCCTGGATCGAGGTGGTCCCGGCCCGGAATGCCTCCTCATAGGAAAACAGGGCTTGGCCATCGGGAGTCGGGGGCTCTGCAGGCTGCTCTCCCCACTTTTCGAGCAAGTGCTTGAAAGGGTTGCTGCCGCCCTGAAACGGGTAGGGGTCGCCGGGCCTGGCATCCGCATCATTGCGTTCCCAATCGATCTGCTGGAAGCGGTGGCGGGCGTATTCCTTGGAGAGCAATCCTCGGACTGGCTCTTCGGGAGGAAAGTAGGGATCGCCGTAGTAAAAGTCGCGGTCGGCAAAGGCCAGATTCATGGCCTGGTAGAGGGTGTGGATGTATTTGGCGCTGTTGTAGCCCATGGGCTTGAGGTCGGCGTTCTCCAGTATGTTGAGGGCCTGCAGCATGACGGGGCCCTGCACCCAAGTGGTCAGCTTGTAGACCTCGATGCCCTTGTAGTCGGCCTTGACCGGCTCTTCGATGTAGACCTTCCAGTTGGCCAGGTCTTCCAGCGTGTGCAAACCGCCCTGTTCCTGCGAGCTGCGCACGAATTCCTGTGCGATATCGCCGTTGTAGAACCGGTCATAGGCGGCTTGGATGGCTTCTTTGCGGCTCTTGCCCGAAGCCAGCGCCTTCTGCTCGGCTTCGACCAGTTTCTCCAGGGTGCGCTTGAGGTCGGGCTGACGGAGGATCTCGCCGGCATGCGGCGCTTCCCGGTCCTCTCCAGGGTGGGTCAGGAAAACTTTCTTGGAATAGGGCCACTTCTTGATCCACTCCTTGCGGCGCTCGATGTTGTTGGCCTGGGACTCTTCGATGGCGTAGCCTCCGGCCATCTGGATGGCGGGTGCCAGAACCTCTTTGAGGCTCAGCTTGCCGTACTCGGCCAGCATGACCATCAGCCCGCCGGGCGTCCCTGGGGTGACCGCTGCCAGGGGGCCGAATTCGGGGGGATACTCCATTTCCTGATTCTTGAAGAATTCAGGAGTAGCCCCGCTGGGCGCCACACCCAATGCATTGATGCCATAGACCTTCTTGTCGCGTGGATGGTAGATCAAGGCCTGAGTCTCGCCTCCCCAGCCCAGCGTGTCCCACATGGTGGAGGTAGCGGCCAACATGGCGCAGGCGGCATCAACCGCATTGCCTCCCTTGTGAAAGACCATCGCCCCGGCGGTGGCGCCCAGCGGTTTGCCTGTGATGGCGATCCAGTGGCGCCCATGCAGCACGGGTTTTTCGGCAGTCCGCTGAGCCTGGGCAGTACCGATCAGCACCAACCCGCAAATCAGCAGTCTGGTCAAGCGTCTCGTAATCATCTTTGCCCTCCTTGCCTGGAATTTGAAACTGTAGAAGATCGAGGGGACTAAGTCCAGGGCCGTCCCCAGTGACCTGCCGACACGGGACTGGCTTCTCGAGTGCATCATCTCCGCATGGGACGACGCTGCTCAATGTGACGCTGTGCACACCCAGTTGACATTAAAGAGTTGAAATTGAGTCGCATTGGAGCTAAAATGGAGCTGGAGTAGCGTAGAATGGCGGTTGCCAGGAACCACCAGGAGGACAACGATGGCTATTGCTGCTGTAAACTCGAAAGAGTCAATTCGAAGCCACCGCAAGGCTTCCCAGAAACAACGGCTCCAGCTCTATTTTGATCCTGAAGCAGTAAGCGACTTGGATACCATGCAGTGGCGAGCCGGACTGGCTTCGCGAGCCGAAGTCGTTCGATACTCTTTGAGATTCTTTCAGTGGCTTCTGGAAGAAACAGGGCAGGGCGGCGAGGTCTTGGTTCGTAAGCCAGATGGCGAGATGAAAGTTCTGGTGATGCCGTTTTCTATTCGAGAATTGACTGACTCGACTGATTGATCCAGTTGTCAGCGTCAGCACCTACTTGAGGCTTCTCAGCTTGATTTCAAGTTCGCTGATGCCCGAAACCACATTTTCTTTTAAAACTGCTAAGTTTTTCTTGAGATCATCAACTGCTCCCAGCCGCTTCACCGTACGCCGAATTCTGTTGGCGGCCGGCCCTAATGCGGCCAGGAGGTTTTTATCCCGGCGGTCCACCTCATAGGAAGCAGTCGAGATTCCCAGAAGATCAGTGGGGAGGCGAAGAGCTGAATCATCCGGTTGGACGATGAAGGTACGTTCTTCGCCCAGTCGCCCGATAAACAGCCCAAATTCGAAGACGATGTTGTCACGTGCGACAAGATGGTCCTGTTTCCTGATATGCGTCACATCATCCGGCGAAAACACGAAGCACCCAAAGTCAAAAGCGTCGATTCTTTTCAATAGAGAATCCAATGTGGCCTTCGTCAGCTCAAAAATGCCTTGCGTCCAAACCGTCACTTCTGCATCATGCGCCAGCAGTTCCTGCAATCCGTATGCGACCTCAAGACTCTCCACAGAGCTTCCAATGAAAAGAGCAGGCTTCATTCAATCATTCTTCCAATTAATGACTTCCAATTACTATTCTGCATTTTCGAGCCTCATGATAGCTATTCGCGGCATCCAGTTCAAACCGGCAAAGATGACTGTTTCTGACAGCTCTGCTTGTTAGAATCCGGCCCATGTCCGAGTACCGGCCCGACAACCCTTTGATCGTGCAAGGTGACCACACCGTGCTGGTTGAGGTGTCCAGCCCGCACTATCAGGAAGCGCGGGACCGCTTGGTGGCTTTTGCCGAACTGGTCAAGTCGCCCGAGCACGTTCACACTTACCGCCTCACTCCGCTATCCATTTGGAACGCCTGTGCTGCCGAGATCGAGCCAGAGTGGATCATCGAGTCGCTGCAACGCTATGCCAAGTACCCCTTGCCTGCACACGTCGTTCACGAAATTGGCGATTATGCATCGCGCTATGGGCGCCTCAAGCTGCGGAGAGGGGAAGTCGGGC
>JANQFM010000415.1 GCA_028277865.1 Acidobacteriota bacterium | reverse complement strand
TTCCTCCTGCGTTGAGAACCAAGGGTTCCGTGCAGAACGAATCATCTGAAAAACCTCTGACTCGGTTTACCAAACATTTCAAAGCTGACAAGGTACTAGGTGGCGCACCCGCTTCCTCTCAGTGGAGGAAATGGATCGTTTGTTGAGCGGTTGCTCGGATGACTTCCGACCGTTCATCGAAACCGCGTTGCACACCGGGATGCGGCGCAGCGAACTTTTCAACCTCCGCTGGGATGACGTGAATTTGAGAAACCGGCTCATCCATGTCCGGGACTCCAAGTCCGGGAAGCCGCGCGAGATCCCGATTGACGATACCCTGGCTGCGACGCTCAGGGTCTTGCCTTCTCGGTTCGGGAAGGGATACGTCTTCCCCTCACCCGCGACCGGGGGGAGGCTGACGACTGTCCAGCGGCAGTTTCGCAACGCCGTGAAAACCGCAGAAATAGAGAATGTGCGGCTTCATGATTTGCGACATACGTTTGCGTCTCATCTTGTGATGAACGGCGTTGACATCGAAACCGTTGCGGAGCTACTCGGCCACGCCAGCATTGTGATGACGCAGCGATACGCCCACCTTTCACCCCACCACAAGACACGCGCCGTCAAAGTCCTCGACACCGCCTACCAGACTGGCGCAATAACTGACACACCCCTCCAAGCCGGTAAATCTGGCACGCTGTAACCCATTGAAAAACAATAGGTAAAGCGCCATCTCTTTTGGCTTGGTTCTTTCCCTTTCAGGGACAAGAAGGGACCATTTCGTGTATCGTGTCGGACACTGCGGGCTCATCCAATCCTTATCCGCCCACTTTCTCCACGACTTGCGCATGGAGCCAATGGTGCAGGGGGAGCATGGCGTGGTAGTGCTCGAAGCACCAGTCGAGCAGCTTGTCGCTGTGCAAAGCCTTGAATGGCTTCGATTCCATGTAGCTGTACAGCCCCCCGTGAAGCAGCAGGTCGGCGCGGGGATGGTTGGCGTCAAAGCCCTGGGGAAGCCGCTTGTACATTTTCTTGGCTCCCAGCGAATAGCCCTGCTCACTCAACTTCCGGGCAATGTCGGAGAGTGCTTCCCCCTGGCTGCCGCCCACTGCCTGGCGGAAGGCCTTGAGGTGAGGCTTTGGGAAGGCATAGAGCCCCGTACCCGCCATGAGCCAATCGGGTTCCAAATGAAAGTAGAATCCTGAGCATTCCATACGCTTGCGCCGCCCTTCCCAGAACCAGATGGCCAGGTGGGTCTTGAAGGGCGTTTTGTCTTTGCTGAAGCGGGTGTCGCGGTAGATGCGGAAAAGCGACTGGTTGACGCGGGGATCGGCGTGGATGTGGGGGACCAGCAGGGAAAGTCGCTGCCCCATGGCTTCGACAAAAGCTCGGGCCGGCTCCAGCGAGTACTTGTCGAAGTCGCCGCGATGCTGATCGAACCACTCTTTGCGGTTGTTTTGGCGCAGCTGGCCGTAAAAGTCGAGGGTCTGCGGGGGGAATCCTTTGAAAGCGTGCATGGGCAATTGTGGGCTTCGCGCCAAGACGCAAAAAGCGCCAAGTCAAGAAAGGGGAATTCTCTGACTCTTTGCGGCTTTGCGCGAAATCTCCCTCCCGTCTTCAGTTCTTGGTTTTGCTCACCAGTTGGCCTTCGATTACGACTCCCACGCAATGGCTGGTGTACTCGAAAGGGTCGCCGTCGAAGAGGGCCAAGTCGCCGTCCTTGCCGACTTGCAGAGATCCCAGGCGGTCGTCGATTCCCAACAGGCGGGCCGCATCGATGGTGATGGAGGCCAGGGCGTCTTCGAAGGAAAGCCCGTTGGCCGCTGCCCAGGCGGCTTCAAAGAGCACCACGCGCGTCTTGGGGACGTAGCTCTCGAACCCGCTTTGCAGGGCGAAAGGGATTCCGGCGGCTTTCAGGCGGGCGGCGGCTTCGAAGGTGGCATTTTCGCCTTCGCCGAAGTGGCGCATCATGGGAGGATGCAGGATGACGGGGTAGCCCGATTCGCGGATCTCGTCCAGGATCATATGGGCCTCGGCCGCGCCGTCCAGCACCAGCCGGAAGCCGAATTCCTTGGCCAAGCGGATGGCGGCCAACAGTTCGGGGACGCGCTGGGCGGTCACCATCAAGGGCATCTCGCCTTTCAAGACTCGTCCCAGAGCTTCTCGGTGCAGGTCGCGTGCAGGCTTCTTGCCTTCTTCGGCGTTATCGCGCTTTCGCAGGTACTCCTGAGCCTGGATGAATTCGCTACGCAGCATGGCCATCATCTTGGCGCGGGTGCCGGGCGGCTTGTTGGACGCCCCTCGTGCCGAGTCCCCCAAGGTTGCGGCCAGCATGGCGGACGGCTTGATCACTGCTTCCTCGACATGCTCTCCCCAGATCTTGGCGATCATGGTCTGGCCGGAGATCAGTGCGCCGGGGCCATGGCCGGTGTGGATGGTGGTGATCCCGTAGCCTCTCAGGTACTCGACCAGCCGTTCGCGGGCGTTGTAGGCGTCGATGGCGCGCAATTCGGGCTGGACAGGCGAGGAGCGTTCCAACTGGTCCTGATCGTGGGGCTGATTGAGGTGCCCGGCCAAGCCCACCACCGTGTGGGCATCGATAAGCCCGGGAGTCACAACCTTGGCCCGCAGGACTTGGTAGCCCTGCGGGATGCCCACATCCGTGGCGGGACCGAGTTGAGCGACCTTGCCCTGCTGGATGAGGACGACCCCGTTTTGGATCGACGGGCCGGCCATGGTGTGGAGGGTTTCGGCTTGGACGGCGAGTTGGGCGTGAAGGGGGAGGCCCGCCAAAAGCACGAAAATCAGAGCGAAATGGGCGCGAAAGGGGATTCTCATTGGTTAGTTGCCTCGACTTGCAGTTGAAAGACCTCCGGTGCCTGGTCGTGGCTGGCGCCATAGCCCCCCACTGCGTAAATGCGGTCCTGGGGATCGTCGCGGTCGAAAACCTGGACGCCTTCGACCCAGGTCTGGAGCAGCTGGGAATAGATGCTGAGAGGGTCGCCTGACAGGACGACAAAATCGGCGTCCTTGCCCACTTCCAAAGTGCCCACCCGATCCTGCAGGTCCAGCATGCGGGCGCCCGCCATGGTCAATCCGTAAAGGGCTCCTTGGCGGGACATTCCGGCGCGGACGGCCAGGGCTGCTGAACGCAGGAAAAGCCGTGAATCGGTGATGCCGTCGTCGGTGTGAAAGCCCACCAGGGCGCCCGCCTGCTCCAAGGCAGCGCCATTGGAGAGCGTGATGTCCTTGGCCTCGATCTTTCCGCCCGGGCTGTCGATCACGATGATCGAGCTGGCGACGCCTGCTGCGGCGATCTCGTCGGCCACGATCCAGGCATCGCTGACATGCTGCAAAACCACCCGGAACCCGAATTCCTTGGAAAGCCTCAGTACGGTAAGGATGTCGTCGTGGCGGTGGGTGTGATGGTGGACCACGCGCTTGCCCTCCAGCACCTCGACCAGCCCTTCCATTCGAAGGTCGCGAGGCGGCATCTTTTCGGGATCCCCCTCGGCCTGACGGATCTTGTCGCGGTATTCTTGAGCCTTGACGAACTGCTCGCGGACCAGGGCCGCCGACTTGGCTCGTGTTCCCGGAAAAGGCGGATTGCGGCGCGAGTTGGTTCCGTTGGCCATCTTCATGCCGCCGGCCGGCGAGCCGTCGGAGCGGTGAATGAGCAAATCGTCCACGATGCTCCCGTCACGCAGCTTGATGTAGACCGTCTGGCCGCTTAACAGGTGACCTGAGCCGGGCATGATGTTGGCTGTGGTGATGCCTCCTGCCTGTGCCTTTTGAATGCGCGAATCGCGGGCGTTGATGGTCTCCCAGACCCGGATGTCGGGCTGCAGGGGCGCGCTGGCGTCACCGCCCTCGAACTGTCCGATGTGGCTGTGGGTGTCGACCAGCCCGGGCAGGATCACTTTGCCGCTCAGGTCGTGCCGCCGGGCACCCTCGGGTATGTCCGTTGAGCCGGCCGGGCCGACTGCGCTGATCCGTCCCTGATGGACCACCAGCACCCCGTCCGCGATTTCGTCCCCTTCAATCGGAATGATGCGGGCACCCGTAAAGGCCTGCGGCGATTCCTGCCCCGCAGCCGTCCCTGTCATCAGTACGGCCAGTGCCGTCAGCAATACGATTCTCAGCACGTCTTCTCCTTTGCGCCTTTGGCCTCTTGGCGCGAAATCCCCTACTCCGCCTTGTATGCCACCTTGCCCCCCACGATGGTGTAGGCCACCTCGGTGGTGGGGATCTCCTCTTCATCCACTGTCAGGATGTCCTTGGAAAGCACCGTGATGTCGGCCAGCTTGCCGGGCTCCAGCGATCCTTTGATGTCCTCTTCGAAAGCGGCCTTGGCGACGTTGATGGTGTAGGAGCGCAGTGCTTCCATGCGCTTCATGCGCTGGTCGGGGTAAAAGACCGATCCATCGTCCAGTCGCCGCGAGACGGTGGAGTAGTAGCTGGCGATGGGGCTGACGTCTTCAACCGGAGCGTCGGTCCCGTTGGTGACCAGGGCCTTTGACTGCATCAGCTTTTGCCACACGTAAGCGCCCTCTTCCGAGCGCTTGTCGCCCAGCCGGTCGGGCACCCAGGGTGCGTCCGACGTGCAGTGGACTCCCTGCATGGAGGCGATGACACCCAATTCCCCGAAGCGGGGGATGTCATCCAGGTGCAGGTGCTGGGCGTGCTCGATGCGCCAGCGCCAATCCGATTTTTCGGGATTGGCCTGGAATGTCTCCTCGAAAATGTCGAGCACTTCGCGGTTGGCCCGGTCCCCGATGGCGTGGATGCAAAGCTGATAGTCATGTTCCGCCGCCAGCCGGGCCGTCTCTTTGACATCTTCGACCGGCACCAGGTTGAGCCCCGACAGCTCGGGCGCATCCGAATAGGGTTCCAGCAGCCAGGCGCCTCGGGAACCCAGGGCGCCGTCGATCGAGACCTTGATGCCGCGGACCGTCAGGTGATCATTGCCATAACCGATGGTCCGGTAGGAAGCCAGCTTTTCGGCCAATTGCTCATTGGAGGCCCGGATCATCACCCACAGGCGCAGCGGCAGGGCTCCTTCGTCGGCCAGCTTTTTGAAGAGGTCGATGGTCTCGAAGCCGGAACCGGCATCCTGGAAGCTGGTGACACCCTTGCTCAGGCAGTCCTCAGCGGCCAGCTGGGCCATCTTGCGGGCTTCGGCCTCCCGTTCCTGGGGCGACTGCTGATCGCCGCCCCGCAGCGGCACCCGCTCGCGCAGCAGCCCGGTGGGGCGTCCCCCCTTGTCGCGCAGGATCTCTCCGCCCGGAGGGTTTTCGGTTTCGGCGTCAATCCCCGACATTTCCATGGCCTTGGCATTGACGAAACGGGCGTGGCCGCTGGCGTGGGTCAGAACCACCGGATTTCCGGGCGAGACAGCGCTCAGGCTGTCGTGAATGGGAAACCCTTCCCAACTGGGGTCGGGTGGCTTGTCCCACTTGTCCTGGTACCAGCCCCGTCCCCGGATCCACTCGCCCGGCTGGGCCGACTTGGCGGCCTCGGCGACCATGGCCACGATCTCGTCCCAGTTCTTGGGTGTGGTCAGGTCGAGGATCAGCTTGGAGTTGCCGATCCCCATGAAGTGCCCGTGCCCCTCGATGAAGCCCGGAATGGCCAGGCGCCCTTGCAGGTCGATGGCCTCGGTGCCCTCCTGAATGTGGGGCCGAATCTCATCGTCGCTGCCCACCGCCACGATCTTTCCGTCCTTGACCGCTATGGCTTGAGCCTCGGTCCCGGCCTCGTCTACCGTGACTACTTTGCCGTTGTAAAGCACCAGATCGGCTGCTTGGCGCGGCTCCGATGCGCATCCGGCTGCCAGCAGTATCATCGCCACAGCCGGCAACAGAGCCAGAATCCCCCAGTTTCGCTGCATCATGGAAATCTCCTCCCGATTTGATATTGCGGCATGAGAAGGGTAGAGGCTTTGGAAGGAGTTTTCAAGATGGGGGCAGAAGGAATTAAGAGAAAGGCGGCAGGAGGCGGGGCTATCCTGTTCCCGCCGGAAGCGCTCGATGATGCTCTACTGTTTTACTATCGCTTGACGATACTGTCGTCAGTCGATAGTATCGGTGGGGTGATCAAATCATTCAGCTGTCGGGAAACGGAACGACTCCATCAAGGGCGGTTCTCACGGCGGCTGCCCCAAGATATCCAGCGGATTGCTGCCCGGAAGCTGGAGATCCTTGCCGCCGTCGCACAGCTGAATTCTTTGCGTGTCCCTCCGTCCAACCGGCTCGAGAAGTTGAAGGGGGAACGATCCGGTCAGTATTGCATTCGCGTCAACGATCAATGGCGAATCTGCTTCGTCTGGCGTGACGGGGACGCTTATGAGGTTGAAATCGTTGACTACCATTAGGAGGTGCAGTGTGCCGAAAAGAGATTTCGAACCGATCCATCCGGGTGAAATTCTGAGGGAGGAGTTTTTGCGGCCCATGGGGCTCACCCAGTATCGAATCGCCAAGTGCATCAGCGTAACACAGCGGCGTATCAGTGAAATCGTCCATGGAAAGCGATCCATCACGGCCGATACTGCCCTGCGTTTGGGGCGGTTCTTCGGGATGGAGGCGCAATTCTGGCTCAACCTGCAGTCCCGCTACGATCTCCAGCGGGCTGAGATCGAGCTGGAAGAACGCCTCGAAAAGGAGGTCAAGCCGCACGCAGCATAGTCCATGCGGTCGACTGAGAATTGTCCAGGAATAAGTTGTGAGATTATCGCGCTCAGAATCGGGATGCGATACTGATTCCCTACGCGTACAGCTTTACCGTAAAGTCGTAGCGGTCCAGGACATCGTGGATGCGCCGCAATGACAGTGCGCCGTAAGGAGCATCCTCTTCAGGCGGCAGTTGGTCGACCGCCCGGCGGATCAATGGGGAGTTGGTTTCCAGCAGGCGGGCCTGCAGATCAACCTCCACCCAGTGGCGCTTGCGGCTGCGGGGAGGGCGCTGTTCGGACATCTGGACGGAGTAGCCAAGCAGCTTGAAAAGGGCCAGCGGCGGTTGCTTTGATCGGCAGACCTCGTCCAGAAATCCAACCAGTTCGGCAGCCATCCATCCACGGCCTGGGAAGAGCCATGTATAATACCTGCCGGCGTGCAAAATACTGAGGGTGCCAGTGGCCGATTCCATTGAAACATTCTAACCGACAGGGTATCTATAGAGGCGGCTGGCGGCCATGCGAAAGGGCGTCGAGAGTTAATCCGGGTTAAGGCAACATGGGCGCAATAAAAACTGGAATGAATTTTTGGAGGGCAAAATGAGCCGGGACGAAATCAGAGAGATCCAAGATCCACTTTTCGCACGGGTGAACCGATCGGGCAAGAGCCGGCCACAGAGGGCGAGTTCGGGCGGCTCGACCGGATCCGGCGCTCCATCCGGCTCAGGCGGAGACGGCGGAGGCGGATCCAGCAAATGGCCCTACGTCTTGGCTGGAGCCCTGGTGGTCACCGTCGGCATCTTCGGCTATTTGTTCTACCTGAGCCAACAGAGGCTTGAGGCGCTCAACTCCGAATTGATCACCAGCAAGACTCAGCTGGCACAGGAGCTGCAAACCTCCCAAGATAAGATCGGAACGTTGCAGGAAGGGCTCTCGCAAAGCGAGGCCAAGATTCAGGAGCAGCGGCAGCAACTCGGGCGGTACAGGGGCCAGGTGGCCAGCCTGAAGAACGAGACTGAAGAGTTGAAGAGCGAGCAGAAGGAGCAGTCGCGCAATCTTGAGGTGATCAATCTCAAGAAAGCCGACCGGGAGCAGGTGGAGCAGTTGGAGGGGCAGACCCAGCAGATCGCGCAGGATGTGGATCAGGCAAAGGCCGGCATTACCGATCTGCGCGACACGACTGCCCGCAATCAAAGCGCCATCGACAGCAACCGTGCGGACATCTCCAAGGTGGGAGGCCGGGCCGACAGCATCAACAGCGACCTGTCCGCCTTCAAGGATTCATTCGCCCGTGAGATCTTCAAGTTCGAGCTGGAAAAGAAGGGCGCCCGCATGGAGGTCTTCGATGTATCGTTGGGCCTCCGGAAGACCGATGTCAAGAAGCAGCGCTACAACCTTGAGATCTTTGCCGACGGCCGCAAGATCACCAAGAAGAATCAGCACGTCAACGAACCCATCAAGTTTTATGTCGAAGGCGCTGCCAAGGAGTACGAAGTGGTGGTCACCAAAGTCGGCAAGGATTTCGTAGTGGGTCAACTAAGCGTTCCAAAAAAGGGGGCCAACGCCAACAGTTCGGTGAGTGGATGAAGCTTATGAATCATTCAATCGCAGGTCAGCCGGCCGAGATCCTCGGCCGGCTTTTTTTGTTTCGGCCCTCACCTGCCGGCAGGCGATTTCAACAGCCGGATCCAACTCTCTAAAAGCCAAATTCTATGGTAGCATTATCAATTCGTCCGGCTTGCCCGGCAGCGGATCGGGCGAGCGTCAGTTCAACAGGGGAAAAGGGGCGGGCGCAGTGAACGAACAGCTCGAACGCTTGCTTCGCTTGCAGGAAGCGGATCTGGAGATTCTCAGCTTAGAGAGAAAAATCACCGACATACCTCAAGAGATCCAGATTCTGGAAGAGGACTTGCAGCAAAGCCGGGGAGCTCTCGACAGCGCCGAAAAGCGCCTGGAGGAGAATCGTGAAAGCCGGCGCCTGCAGGAGGGGCAGGTTGAAGATTTGCGCCAAAAGCTCTCCAAGTACAAGACCCAGCTGATGGAGGTTAAATCCAACAAGGAATACCAGGCCATGCTGCACGAGATCGAGAACGTCGAGAAGGTCATCTCGGAGCATGAAGATGGGATCTTGGAGATGATGATGGAAGCCGACGAGTTGAAGGACGAACTGGAATCGGCCAGGAGCCAAGCTCAGCAAAGGGAGGAAGAGGCCGGGCAGCAGCGCAAGGAAAAGGAGGCCTTCGCCAGCCAGGCCGATCAAAAGATTGCTCAGCTTTTGCAGCGCAAGGAAGATCTCAGCCAGAGCATCGCCTCAGAAGTCCTGATCCAATACCAACGAATAGCGGACGCTCACAGCGGAGTGGCCCTGGCCGAAGCGCGTGATCAGTCCTGCCAGGCCTGCCATGTGCGACTGCGCCCGCAGGTCTTCGCCGAAGTCCGGACCAACAGCGAAATCCACCGCTGTGACAGCTGCAAGCGGATTCTTTACTACCTCCCTCCGCCCCCGGAGGAATCGCAAGCGGCCCAGTAGCGCGTTCGCCCGCCCACCCACAATGATGGCTCAAGCTCTCTCAGCTCTGCTGCGCTTTTACAGCCAGGTTCACCTGTCGGTCACCGATTTCGACTTTTACCGACGGATCTACAAGCAGCCTACGGGGCGTACTGTGGCCTACCTGGCCCTGATACTGCTGCATTGCGGCGCTTTGGGGACCATCTATCTGGCCGTTTTCTGGCTCCCCAAGGCTTTGGAATTCACTCAATGGCTGATGGACAATGCTCCCCCCATGCAAATCCGTCAGGGCAAGCTGGAAGTGGATGCCGAATTGCCCTTGCTGCTGCGCCATCCCGAACCCAACGGCCCCAGCTTCGTCTTCGCCCGGACCATCGAAGAGCCCCTGCCCGCCTACCAGCCGCCGGTCTTCATCCTGGCCCATGAAGGGCTGCACATCTTAAGCGAAAGCGCTCGACCGATGCCCTGGATCTACTTTCTGCAAGAGGCCTCTTCCAATGCCGAGATCCGGCAAAGAATCGACCTTCTGCGCTGGCTGGCCTTGCCTGTATTCTTCGGCATCGTCATTTTGCCCATGGTATTCCTTATCCCCATCGAGGCTCTCATCTTCAGCCTTTTCAGCTACTCGGCCGCCGCCCGATTCAGGCGTCGGCCCCCTTTCCGACACCACCTCAATATCGCAGTCTACGGCCTCACTCCCGCTGTCCTGATCGATCTGCTGGGCAAGTCCCTGGGTTTGGGGGGAGCGCTTTTCCGCATCATTTACGTGATCACCGCGGGCATCTATATATTCACCGCCACCAACAGAATCCTGGCCGGCAAGCAGGAATGAACGGTTGACGTCGGCCAGCGATCACTAATGGAGCGGAGGCTGGCCAATGGCAGGGGCGCTTGAATTGTCGATTTTACCTGGATTTAGTAGGCTGATAGATATGAAAGCCGCACGCTACGCGTTCTTCCTGACCCTCTCGTGTGCACTTTTCCAGGCGGCGCCGGGTCAGGATTCCGACAAGCAGGAGGAGCCGGTCATCCGGGCTCAGGTCGAGGTGGTGAACATCTTGGCCACTGTGCGCGACCGCAGTGGGCGCTACGTGGCCAGCCTGCAAAAAGAGGACTTCCAAATCCTGGAAGACGGCGTTCCTCAGGAGATCCAGTACTTTTCCTACGAAGCGGGAGAGGATGCCCAGGCCCTGACTGTGGTTCTGTTGATCGACACCAGCGGCAGCGTCAAGGACAAGCTGGAGTTCGAGCAAAAGGCGGCCTCGGAGTTCTTTCAGCGGACCTTGCGCCAGAACAAAGATTTGGCGGCCATCGTGCAGTTCGACAGCGAGATCAACCTGGTGCAGGACTTCACTTTCGATCTGCCCCGACTGGAGAAGTCGCTCAACAGCATCCGCTCCGGCGGCGCCACGATTCTCTATGATGCCATTTATATCGCAACTGACGAACTGCTCAGCAAGCAATACGGACGTCGTGTCTTGGTGGTGCTCTCAGACGGCAAAGACACCATGAGCGTAACAACAAGAGAAGAGGCCATCCGCAAGGCTCAGGAAGAGGACGTGCTGATCTTCGGTGTCGGCATACGCTCAGCGAGTCAAGAGTCGGATTTCGGGGCGCTCAGGCAATTCGCCCGTTCGACGGGAGGAGGCTTTTACAGGTCCAAGGTCGACTTGGCCAAGATCCGCGCCGCTTTCGCCCACATCAACGGGGAGATCAAAAACCAGTACAGCCTGGCCTACGTTTCGAGAAACCGACGCCGAGACGGGCGATTCCGCACTCTGGAAGTCAAACTGAAAAAGCGCGGGCTCCGCATCAACCACCGCAAGGGCTACTACGCCCCCCGCCCGCCGGCCCAAGCTGAAAGCGGCTCAGGCGATTCCTTCAGATAAGCCGGCCGTCAGCAATCATTTGAGTCAAGTTTTGCCACCGAGGCACAGAGTGCACGGAGAAGAATCAGAAAAGCCCTCTGATCTCTGTGCCTCGGTGTCTCCGTGGCTTCCAACCTCTGGTCTGAGGCGCTGCCTCGCAACGAAGGCGGCAATGCTGTCAGATCGCTTTGCTGTCCGCGGACCGGTCGGGCAATCTCTCCAAGATCCAGGGCAGAAAAGCCAGGGTTGCCAAGTAGCAGGCTGTCACGGCGGCGGCCAGCAGAAGGCCCAGAGTGTGGTTGGGCTTCAGGGCTGAGAGCGACAGGACCAAAAAGCCCAGGGAGAGAACGGCGGCATTCCATCGGATGGCTCGACCGGACTGCTTCCAGGCACTTTCCAGGGTCTGGCCGGGCATCAGTCCGCAGCGGCGCTTCAATCCATATGCATGCGTGAAGTGAAGGGAGAAGTCGACGGCCACCCCGATAGTGACCGCGATGAACATGCTGGCAGCGATGCCCATCGGAAGCTGGATGTAACCCAACACTCCCACCAGCACCGCACTGCCGGCCAGCAGCGGTACCATGGCTGCCGCTGCCCTGATCGGACTCGCCCAAAGAATCGCCAGAAGAAGGGCCACGCCTGCCAGCGTCCAGGCCACGGACTGCAGCATGTTGGTCACGATGGCACGCACCACTGCGTCGGCAACCGGCAGGTCGCCGCTGAAGTGGTATTGCAGGCCGCTTTCCTGCAGGATCTGTCCCAGCTTGGCATCCAGGTACTCCTTCAGGGCCCGTCCACGTTGGTAGTCGGGGTTGTTGACGAAAAGCCTGAGACGGGCCGAAGTGCCGTCGTGGCGCAGATAGTGGTCCAAATCGAGGCGGGTGGTGACGAAGGAAAGCTGCTGGGCCATGCCCGAAAGAGCCTGAGGAGGGAGAGTCGAAACAGGGCGCTCCAGCTGCTGGATTTCAGCCAACTTCTCAAAAGCCTCCAGGGAACTGACAGCTCCCCCCACCTGCGGGCCTTGACGGACCACCGGTCGGAGGCGTTCCAACAGGCGCAGCCCCTCGGCCTGCTGGAAGAATCCCTTTTGGGGACTGGTCAGCACCACATCGAAGCGGTAGGCACCCCAGAAGTTGCGGTTGAACTCCTTTTCGGCGATCACCAGATCTGAACGGGGATCAAAGTTGCCGATCCAGGAATCCTGGATGTACAGCCTTGAGAAGCCGGGCAGGCTGATTAAGACAAAGAACAGCCCCAGCAAAGCAGCCCGGCTGCGTTGGCGCAGCAGCCAGCCTTCATGGGCTGCCACAGCGCCTTGGGTCCGGGTCCGCCAATGCCGCATCCAAGATCTCGGCAGCACCAGCAGCAAGGCGGGTACCAGCGTAAAGCTAAACAGCATGGCCAGCAGCACTCCCAACGAGGCAAACAGCCCGAGGTGCCTCACCGGAGCCATTGAGGCCGGCAAGAAGGAAAGAAAGGCGATGGAGGTTGTCAAGGAGGTGAGGATCAAGGGCCGGGAAATATCCAGGAAGGCCTTTTCCAATGCTGCTCGCCGCTGCGGCCTTTCCGGGGCATTGCTTCCGCCAACGGATAGGTAATGCCGGAAGCGATCGAGCAGATGAACCTCGTCGGTAACGGAAATGGCCATCAGCAAGACGGGCAGAACGGTTGTCACAAGGGTAACGGGGATGCCGGCCAGACCCATCGCCCCCAATGTCCAGACCAGCACCAGCACGATCTCGGCCATCGTCGCCGCAAGGGCTGCCAGGCTGCCCAAGCCAGCCAGAATCAGCACAGCCATGCAGGCGACCATCAGGAGCACAAGCCAGGTCAAGTCGCTCAGGACAGCCCTTCCGAGAGTGACCTCGGCCGCAACAGGGCCGGAGAGCCGCAAATCGAAGTCGGCATTGCGCTGCCGCTCAGCCCATGCCTGGATTCTTTCCAGCAGCTGCTCCCGGTCCTGCCTCGGGGAGACGGGCACGTAAAGCGCAGCGGCTGTGCCGTTGCGGGAAAGGAAGAGCCCATGAGCCAGCCTGGTTGCACGGATCCGATCCAGAAAGGCCAGACGGGCTTCTTCCGAATCCGGAGTCTCCTCCAGAATCGGCTTCATCATCAGCAGGGAAGTACCGGGCTTGGTGTCGGGCAAGCTGGCCAGCGAGCGCAAGCGATGCTTCCAGACTCCCTCGATTTCCTGCAGCGACCGGTGCAGTCTGTGCAGGTAGCCAAGCCCCTGGGCGGAATCGATCCGCTTGCCGCCGCTTCGCGTGGTGACCAGAACGATCAGCTGGTCCGAATCGCGAAAGGCCCGTCGGTCTGCCTTGGTGCGCTCCACAGTCCGGTCGCCTTCAGGGTAGACCGCGGCGCCGTCGGTATGCACTTGGAGGCGTGTCAGGCCGGCAGCCGGAAGGAGGGTAAGGAGAAAGATCCATGCCAATGCCCGGCGGGGATGGTTCAAGGCAGATCGTGCCAGCAGGAGGCTCCACCGTCCGGTCAACGTCCTCTCGATGCGCCCTTGCCCCCATCCTGCGGATGAAGATCGGGGGCTTTCATTCAAGGATCAAAACCCCTCATGCTCCCGCCGCTTCCAGAGCATCGCTCCGGCTGTCATCAAGGCCATGGCCAGAAGGATCAGCCCCCAAGTGCCAAGAGTGGGAATCATGGAGGGGATAGTCACCCTCCGGAAACCTCCCTGGCTTTCACCGAACATCAGATTGAAGGGCCCGAGCGCAAATGTATTGCTGGGAACCTCATGCTCACGGAACTCGACCTCGAAGGTGATGGGCAACTCCAACAGATCCATTTCCCCGCTCATCACTGCGCCGGACGAAATCTCATCGGCTTCGAAGCGCATCATGCCGGCAGGTTGAGTGAGGCCGCTGTTGTGCACGAACACATCGAAGAGCCTGATGAAATCGATCACATCATCTCCGTTGGTATCGAAGGCGACTGGCAGCGGCTGGATACTCTTCAAGGAAAGTGCGATGAGTTCGATCTCGATGGTTTCAGGTATGCCGGTGCCGCTGAAGTTCACGTCCTGCGTACGCCGAACGCAGGTATCGACCTCGGTGGAGTAGGGAGGGCCATCCACTTTTCGGACCTTGTGAGCATCGTTGGGTCCTACCATGACCCCGTGCATATCGACCCAGGTCATCTCGAATTCCACCTGCTCCGGGCACCCGCAGCCGTTGGGATCGGAGACGAAGAGGGGATCGAGCGGATTGCCCCGCAATGGGATGACCCTTTGGTTGCCGGGGTCTTCGATCGGGTTGGGGATGGGCAGGGAGCCGGCCCCGAAGAAATCAGGGGCAATGGTCCTCAGTGCATCAAATACGAGTTGTGTCGGTTCATCCGAACCCCAGCTCGTAACCCAACAGTCGTTCCCAGCCGGGATCTGCTGAGCCTGAACGGAGGCTGACAGAACCACAAGCGCGGCAGCATAAGCCAATGCAGCCGCCTGCGGCGAGCGCTTGAATGCTTTCATTGTCTCTCCTTCCGATTCGCTTTGGAATCAAATTGTTGCCAAGCATATCTCGATTTAATTTGGAAATCAACTATATTTATCCACGGAGTCGATCTGCTTTCAGTATTGCTCTTGTGAGTGGAACAGGGAACAGGGAACAGGGAACAGGGAAGATGGAAGTCCTCAACTTGGCGGCTCTCTTTCGTTTCACCAATATCAACAAAAAAGACACAGCCTCTACCTAACTATCCGCGACCCAAAGAGAGTATTCTTGAGGAGCCCTATCGGTGCGCTCTTCCCTTACCCATTGGCCAAGCGAAGCAGGAAGGCGCAAAGGAGTCCGGCGTAGGTGCCGATCAGGTAGCCGAAGACCCCCATCAGCAATCCCACCGGCGCCATGGCTCGGTAGTAGGCGGCTGCCACCACAGGGGCGCTGGCGGCGCCTCCCACGTTGGACTGGCTTCCCACCGCGACCAGGAACAGGGGCGCGCGCACCAGTCGCGCCACCGCAAAGAGAATTACCACGTGGATCAGGATCCAGACCGCTCCCGCCAGCGCCAAGGAGGGCGCCTGCAGGATTCCCGACAGGTCGGCCTTGGCGCCGATGGAGGTCAGGAACAGGTAAAGGGCGGCGTAGCCCAGGCTGGAGGCGCCCCGCTCTTCGATGCGCCTCATGGGCGTGAAGGAGAGCAGCAGCCCCAGGCTGGAGAGGACGATGACCGTCCAGGTGAAGGGCGAAAAGATCGAAGCCAGGCTGGGCAGGGAAACCTGCAGAACAGGGTCGCTGGCACCGAAGATCGCTTGCCCCAGGCGGCCGCACAGCACTGCGCCGATGAAGCCCACGGCCAGCACGATCGAGGCGTCCACCAGCCGGATGGGCTGCAGTCGGCTTTGCTGAAAGTCCTGCAAGCGCTGGTTGAGGTCTTGGATGATGCTGGAATCGGCCCGGTTCCAGCGATCGATGCGATCCTGGAAGCCGGCCAGAAAGAGCAGCACTCCCATCCAAGTGTATCCGACGGCCGTATCGACCACGATGATGGGCCCGATGATGTCGTCCGGGGCGCCCACCGCCTCCTTGAGGGCTGC
Organism: Acidobacteriota bacterium; assembly: GCA_028277865.1. Classification (GTDB taxonomy): domain Bacteria; phylum Acidobacteriota; class UBA6911; order RPQK01; family DATIPO01; genus JANQFM01. The sequence goes on along the minus strand of JANQFM010000415.1, from coordinate 2,647 downwards.
GAAATTGCCACCTCCCCCGATCCAACTCCCCGAAAGCGCCGCCAGGCCCTTCCAGGCTTCTTCGGGCAGGAAGGAGTGGAAGAGCAGCAGCACGATGGGGCCTCCGATGACGATTCCCAGAGTCCCTGCCAACATCATGATGAGAGCCTTGGGTCCGATTCTGAGGATGGTGGGCAGGTCGGTTGTGACCACCAGTACGAAAAGGCTGAAGGGCAGCAGGTAATCGCGCATCCAGTCGTATGCCGGTGAAGAGGTGGGGATCAGCCCGAATGTCGAAGCGAAGGTGGGCAGGTAGTAGATGAAGATGATGCTGGGAATGACGCCGAAGAATCCCTTGGCCCAGGGCTGTTCGGCAGTCCAGAAGACCGCCGCGCAAACCAGCGTGCAAAAAGCCAGGATGGCCATGGGGTCGGTGAGCAGCGGCATCGGAGCAGGGTAGCGGAAACGATCCGGTCGGGCAACGGGGGACGCGCCACAGAGTCACTGAGAGCACAGAGTCTTCCTTGAGAAAGTGGGCTCTGTCCTGTAAAATTGTGTTGCTTTTTTCAGGTTATTCAGGAGGGATGGGATGACCGAAGCCTCTTCCGGGGACGGGAGTTTGCTAGAGAAGGCTTACAAGCGCAGGCCGTTGGAGCGCCTGCTGTCCGCAGCCCTATTCTTCATCATCGTTTACATCACGTTTTACCTCACCAATGAGCGGTGGGACAGTGCGCTGCTTGCTGCTTTTATAGCAGCTGGCTCGTGGATCTTGTTTTTGGGAGTACGGCAGCCCTACATGCTTTTGTCCTCTTCTCGGATCGACTTGGTCGGCCGCTACGAGATCCCCCTGAGCCAAGTGCAAAGTTGGCAGCGAAGAGGTTCCCAAGCGGCGATCCAATACGATGGCGAGATCGAGTTTTTGGATTTGAGGCCTCTGCCCGAGCAGGGGCGGCGACACATCGAGTCACTCTTGGAGGATGTTCCCAATGACCCCAAGGAATGGCCGCACCTTCAGCAGCGCTTGAAGAGAAGACGGATCCGGGAATGGGCGATCCGGATTGGGGCGATCGCAATTCTTGCCTACTACGTCGGCTGGCTGGATTCCTGACTTCCATCCTTTCGTACTGCGGTTCGGAAATACGCCGACGCATCAAGGGCGCTACAATGGTGGCCGTCTTCGAACCAGCCCGAGTACAACGATGGCCGAAAGCAGCAAGGTCGTTCTTTTCTTTCCCTCCTATGCCAGCAAAGAGGCTGCACCGCCTCTGGCACCCATTTCGATTGCCGCTCCGCTGCTCGAGGCAGGCTATTCCGTCCAGATTATCGATTCCACGTTGGAAGCTGACTACGTGAGCGCCGTCCTGGGCGAGATGGAGGGTGCCTTGTGCTTGGGCATCTCGATCATCACCGGACCCATGATCCGCGAGGCGGTGGCGGTGGGGAGGGCGGTCAAGCAGAGGCATCCGCATGTTCCCGTGGTGCTGGGAGGCTGGCATCCCTCCATTCTTCCTGAGCAGACCTTGGCAGACCCGTCGGTGGATGTGGTTGTGCTCAAGCAGGGGGAGGAAACCCTGCTGGAGTTGGTGCGCTGCTTCGAAAACGGTGAATCGCCCCAGGACGTGGCCGGGATCCTGTACAAGGACGGGCAGGAGACGATCCGGACTCCGGCCCGCAGCTATCCCACGGTGGCCCGGTTGCCCAGTCGCTTGCCCGGCTACGACCTGATCGACTATGACCGCTACGAGAGGATGACGGGCCTGCGATGGGCCATGTACAGCTCCAGCCACGGATGCCCCTACAACTGTTCCTACTGCTCCAACGCCTCGGTCTACGGGCGCAGCCTGGACGTGCTGCCCGTTGAGCAGGTGGTGGACGAGGTGAGCTGGCTGGTGCGAAAGCACGGCATCCGCCTGCTGGGCATCATCGACGACATCTACTTCGCCTTCCGGGATCGTTGCCTGCAGATGGCCGAGGGGTTTCTCCGTGCCGGGCTGGATTTCGAGTGGTACATCCAGGACCGGGTCGACTGCTGGGCACGCCTGACGCCTGAACAGGCCCGCCTTTACCGGCGTGCGGGTCTGGTGCGCATCCACTTCGGGGCCGAATCGGGTTCGGACAAGGTGCTGCGCTCCATCGAAAAGCGGGCTGACATCGAAAAAACGATTCTGGCCTTGCAACGTTGCCGTGAAGCGGACATCCGGGCCAGCTTCGGGTTCATCTTCGGCTTCCCCGACGAGCAGGAAGAAGACCTCAAGGCCACCGTCGATTTGATCGACCGCATCTATGCCACCCATCCCCGGGCCGACTGTTACACCAACATCTTCACCCCCTATCCGGGTTCGCCCCTTTGGCCTGTGGCGGTCGAAAAGGGATTCCGGGCACCCGAAACGCTGGAAGGCTGGGCTGACTTTTATCCCCGCATCACCCGGCTGCCCTGGCTGGACGAGGCTCAGCACCGACGCCTGCAGGCCATCCGCCAGTCGCTGCGTTTCGGATACCACCAGGTCAACGTGGGCGAAAAGCCTTACCCGCTGCGCCATCGCCTGCTCATGAAGCTGCTCAAGCCCGTGTCGCGCTACCGCATCCGCCGCAAGAGCTTTGACCGTCCCTGGGAGATCTACGGCTACTGGGGACTGCAAAAGCTGTGGCACAGCCTGAGCGTCCAGGA
>JANQFM010000321.1 GCA_028277865.1 Acidobacteriota bacterium | reverse complement strand
CTTGGCGGTGGGACTGCTGGGAATCCTGCGTTCAGGGGCCGCCTATCTGCCATTGGATCCGACCTATCCGGAAGCCCGCCTGTCCTACCTGCTGGAAGATTCGGCAGCGACCATCGTACTCACTCAGCAAAGCCTGATCGGGCATCTGCCGCTTTACGGACTGGATGCAATCCAGATGGACCGCGATTGGCAGGCCATTGTGCAAAGCAGCCGAGCCAGCTTGATTGGCCGCCAGCCAGTCGGCGCCAACCTGACTCACATCATCTACACCTCGGGAACTACTGGGCAGCCCAAAGGAGTGGCAGCAGCTCAGAGCGGGCTGGCCAACATGGCCCAAGGCCAGCTGCAGGCCTTCGGCTTGACTCATCGTGAGCGCATTCTGCAGTTCTTTAACCTCAGCTTCGACGCCTCCTTGTTTGAGATCAGCTTGGCTTGGAGGAAAGGCGCAACCCTTTGCCTGGCGCCTCGCCGCAAACTGGTCCCTGGGCCGGACTTGGCCAACCAGCTACGTCTTCATAACGTGACCGCGGTGACCTTGCCTCCATCGGCGCTGACTGCATTGCCAACCGAGGCGCTGCCAGCCTTGAAAACCCTGATTGTAGGCACCGAAGCCTGTGCGGCGGAGCTGGTTTCGCGCTGGGCGCCGCGAACGCGTTTCTTCAACGCTTACGGCCCCACCGAGGCGACCGTCTGGATGTCGTTCCAGCGCTGCCGCCAAACCGGTCGGCGCCCTCCCATCGGAAGACCCATCGCCAACGTGCCGATCTACTTGCTGGACCGCAACGGATCTCCAGCTCCGATGGGTGTGGCGGCTGAACTGCACATCGGGGGTGTGGCGGTGGCTCGCGGCTACCATAATCGCCCCGCCCTGACCGCTGAAAAGTTCATCCCTGACGCCTTTTCAGGGCTGCCGGGAAAGCGGCTTTACTGCAGCGGAGACCGGGTGCGCTACCTGCAATCGGGCGAGATCGACTTCTTGGGACGCATCGACCACCAGATGAAGGTGCGCGGTTACCGCATTGAGCCGGGAGAAATCGAATCGGCGCTGGTGGCCCATCCGGCGGTGGTCGAAGCTTCGGCGGCAGCCAGAAGAGATTCCACGGGAAGCCGATTCCTGGTGGCTTACCTTTCCAGCGATTGGGATCCTGCGCCTCAGCCTGCCGAATTAAAGAGCTTTTTGGAGGAGCAGCTTCCAGCCCACATGATCCCCTCGGTGTTTGTCGTGCTGGAGCAGATGCCCCACACCTCCAGCGACAAGATCGACCGCAAGGCGCTTGAAAAGATCGAGCTGACCGACAGGAGGCAGGTCGAGTACGTGGCCCCGAGAACACCCGACGAAGAGCTGCTGGCCGGCATCCTGGGCGATGTACTGGGTGCGGAGCAAGTCGGTGTTCACGACAATTTCTTCGAGTTGGGCGGACACTCGCTGCTGGCCACTCAGGCCGTCTCGCGGATTCGACGGTCCTTCCAAGTGGGCCTGCCTTTGCGGCGCCTGTTCGAAACCCCCTCAGTGGCCAGCCTGGCCCAGCGCATCGACGAGCTGCGCCAGTCGGAGTCCTTGTGCCGACGACCTGCCTTGCAGCGGGTCAAACGACGAGATGGGCTGCCCCTCTCCTTCGCCCAGCAGCGCCTTTGGTTCCTCGACCAGCTCGAGCCTGCAAGCCCCGTCTACAACATCCCCGTCCCGCTGCGCCTGGAAGGAAATCTGCACCAGCCGACCCTGCACCGAGCCTTGGATGAAATCATCCGCCGCCACGAATCCCTGCGAACTTGCTTCCCCCAGAAAAACGGTCGTCCCCTGCAGTACATCCATCCCGCCGCACCTTTCGCCCTTCCGCTGGTGGACCTGAGAGGCTTGCCCGAAGATCACATCGACCCCGAGTCGCAGCGCCTGGTTGAAGAGGAATCCAAGCGTCCCTTCAACCTGGCCCAAGGACCATTGATCCGGGCAACTCTGGTGCTGCTGCCTCCAGAGAAGTTGTCGGTTGTCAGTTATCAGTTGTCAGTTCCGAAAACGGAGGACGGAAGAGGGGAAAGGCAAAAGGAGTCGGGAGTCGGGAGTCGGGAGTCAGGAAACGGAAAATCCGAAACTTTGCAGCCTCAAAGCCTTACAGCCTCACAGCCTTCTTCCGCTTCTTCCTGGCTCCTTCTGACCACCATGCACCACATCATCTCCGATGGCTGGTCCGTCCAAATCCTGACCCGCGAACTGACGACCCTCTACGCAGCCTTCCGAGGAAAAGTCCAAGGTCCAAGGTCGAGGGGAAAGAGTCCAAGGTCCAAGGTCCAAGGTCCAAGGTCGGCGGAGTGGATAGGGCGTCAGGTTTCAGGGGCCAGGCTTCAGGCTACGGATCCGGGATCCCGGACTCCGAGGCCTGGAACCCGGAATGAACCCGGAAACCCTCCCTCCGGATCCCCGGCCTTGGACTTTGGACCTTGGACTTTGGACTCCGTGCTCCCTGCCCTCCCCATCCAGTACGCCGACTTTGCCCATTGGCAGCGCAGCTGGCTAAGGGGGCAGGCCCTGGAGGCGGAGTTGGACTACTGGCGAGGCCGCTTGGAGGGGGCGCAGCCGCTGGAACTGCCCACCGACCGGCCCCGTCCGCCCCAGCCCAGCCTGCGGGGCGCTGAGCTGCGCTTTGGCTGGGAGAGCCGCCTGGAGAGGCGCCTCAAGCAGCTCAGCCGAAGCCGGGACGCCACCCTTTTCATGACCCTTCTGGCTCTCTTCCAGGCTCTCCTGCACCGCTACACCGGCCAGGACGACATCAGCACTGGCAGCCCCATTTCCAACCGCAGCCCAGCTGAGACCGAGGGGCTGATCGGGTTCTTCGTCAACACCCTGGTCCTGCGCAGCAACCTTTCAGGACAGCCCAGCTTCAGCGAGCTGTTGGAACAGGTCCGCCAAACTGCCTTGGAAGCCTACGGCCACCAGGACGTGCCCTTCGAGCAACTTGTTGAAGAATTGCAGCCCGAGCGCTCGCTGAGCCGGACGCCCCTCTTCCAGGTCATGTTCAACCAGCAGAACACCCTTCCAGCGGATGAGCCTGAGAGGCTTGGCGACATCCAGGTGGCATTCATAGAGACCCATCTGCGCATCGCCAAGTTCGACCTCACCCTCTCTATGGGCGAGACCGGTCAAGGACTGGGCGGAGCGATTGAGTACAGCAGCGAGCTTTTCGAGCCTTCCACCATCCGCCGCATGCTGCTTCACTTGGAGAATCTGGCCTGGGCAGTGACCGGAGACCCCGACAAGGCCGTAGCCAGTCTGCAGATCCTCACCCAGGCAGAATGGCATCAATTGCTGGAATGGAATCCGCCCCGACCGACCGAGCCGGGCGAAGAAGGCCTGTGCCTATTGCTGGACGAGCAAAGGAAAGGGCGTCCCGATGCGCTGGCGGTCGTCTTCGGGGAGCAGTCCCTGAGCTACGCCGAGCTGGGGCGGCGGGCGGGCAGTGCCTGTGCGGCCCTGCAGGCTGCCGGAGTCCGGCCGGAAGGGCTGGTGGGGGTGCTTTGCGAGCGCTCCCCGGCCATGGTGGAGGCCTTCCTGGGCATCGTCCAGGCGGGGGCGGCCTACCTGCCCCTGGACGCGGGCTACCCCGCCGAGCGCCTTTCCTGGATGCTGCAGGACTCCGGCGCGCAGGCCGTGCTGGCCCAGCCCCATCTGACCGGTCGGGTGCCGGCAGCCTCTGCAAACACCCTGCTGCTGGATCGCTTGCCCCAGAGTGCACAGCCTTTACCCACCCGCTATCAGGCCCAGCGGCTGGCCTACGCCATCTACACCTCGGGCTCCACGGGAATCCCCAAAGGAGTGGCAATACCTTGCGGTGCTGTAGTCAGCCTGGTGCGGCGCTCAGGCTATGTCGACTTGGACGAAAACGATCGCGTGGCCCAGGCGGCCAGCAGCTCCTTTGACGCCATCACCTTCGAGCTGTGGGGCTCGCTGCTCAATGGAAGTACATTGGTCGGCGTTTCCCGTGACACATTGCTATCGCCTTCCCGCTTTTCAGGTCTGCTCAGGGAGGAATCGATCAGCGCCATGTTCCTCACCTCGGCCCTCTTCAACCAAGTTGCCTCTCAGCAGCCTGATGCTTTCCGGCAGGTGGACCACTTGCTGATTGGCGGAGAGGCAGTCGACCCGCACTGGGCGCGACGGGTCTTGGCCCAAGGTCCGCCTCGTCGCTTGCTGAACGGCTATGGCCCCACCGAATGCACCACCTTCGCTGCCTGCGGCCTCATCAGCCGGGTCAGCCGAAATGCGGGGACTGTCCCCATCGGGCATGCTGTGGCCGGGCGCACGCTTTACGTGCTGGACCGCAGCCTCAGCCCCTGCCCGATGGGCGTCCCCGGCCAGCTTTTCATCGGCGGGGAAGGCCTGGCGCGCG
>JANQFM010000288.1 GCA_028277865.1 Acidobacteriota bacterium | reverse complement strand
TTGCGCCCCTGGCTGAGTCGGCACGGAGACCGGACTCCCCGGCTGGTCAACATGTACGGCATCACCGAGACCACCGTCCACGTGACCTACCGCCCTTTGAGCCGCTGCGATGTGGAGCAGGCCGTCGGCAGTTTGGTCGGCGTACCCATCCCCGACCTGGGCGTTTATCTGCTCGACCGTAGCGGACGCCCTGTGCCGATGGGACTGGCCGGAGAGATGCACGTGGCCGGTGCCGGCCTGGCCCGGGGCTACCTCAATCGTCCCCGTCTGACGGCTCAGCGCGTTGTCCCCGATCCTTGGGCCACGATTCCGGGGAGCCGCCTGTACCGCAGCGGCGACTTGGCGCGTTACCGGCCCGAGGGCGAACTGGAGTACCTGGGGCGCATCGACCATCAGGTCAAGATCCGGGGCTTCCGCATCGAGCTGGGCGAGATCGAAGCCGCCTTGCTGAGCCACTCCCAAGTAAACGATGCGGCGGTGCTGGCCCGCCAGGACAGGCCCGGCGAGCGCCGTCTGGTGGCTTACCTTGTCGGCAAGAAAAGCCCAGCCGCAGGCAGTCAAGATCTGCATTCCCAGCTGCGGGAGCATCTGCAGCAGCGCCTTCCCGACCACATGGTGCCGACAGCCTTTGTGCAACTGGAGGCCTTTCCGCTCACGCCCAACGGCAAGCTGGACCGACGTGCGCTGCCGGCGCCCGGTGCGGAGCGGCCCGAGCTTTCCAAAGCCTACCGGGCACCGCGCACGCCGGCTGAAGCCCAACTGGCCGAGATCTGGCGCCAAGTGCTGAGATTGGAACGGGTGGGGGTCGAGGACGACTTCTTCGAATTGGGGGGCGATTCGATCCTCAGTATCCAAATCGTGGCCCGCGCCAACCAAAGCGGCTTGCACCTGACGGCCCGTCAGGCCTTCGAAAACACCACTGTGGCCGGCCAAGCCGCCGTAGCCGGGACGGTCGAAGCGCCCCAGACCGCCCCAAGCCTGGTTGAAGGCGAAGTGGCGCTCACCCCCATCCAGCATTGGTTCTTCGAGCAGCATCTGACCCGACCCCAGCATTGGAACCAGTCGCTGATGCTGTCAGTCAGGCCGCAGCTGCCCTGGGAGTGGTTGGAAAACGCTCTGGAGCAACTGCCGATTCACCACGATGCTCTGCGGCTGCGTTTTGTCGAAAAGGAAGGAGGCTGGCGGCAGTGGAACGCAGGAGCGGAAAAAGGGCGTCACTTCATCCAGGCGGACTTGTCGCGCTTGGAAGAGAGTCGCTGGGAGGCGGAGATCGAAAGGGCCGGCAGCCAACTGCAGGTCGGCTTCGACCTCCAATCAGGCCCCCTCTTCCGGGCCATCGGATTCAATCGAGGGCAGTCAAGCGAAGGCCTGCTGCTGCTGGCGGCCCACCACCTGGCGGTGGACGGCGTGTCGTGGCGCCTGCTGGTGGAAGACCTGGAGACTGCCTGCCGTCAGCAAGACCGGCAAAAGGCGGTCAGCCTGCCGCCCAAGACTGCCTCTTTCCAAAACTGGGCGGGACGCCTGCCTGCTGAAGCCGTTCGCTTGCAGGACCAGGCCGAACTCTGGCTCTCCCAGCCGCAGGAGAGCGGAAGGCTGCCGATCGATTTCGAAATGGGCGCCAACCGGGAAGGATTGGCCGACACGGTTCGTCTTTCGCTCACTGAAGAGGAGACCCGCCGCCTGCTGCAGGATCCGCCCAAAGCTTATCGGACGCGGGTGGAGGAACTGCTGCTGGCGGCTTTGGCGCACTCGATCTCCTCTTGGACAGCCTCGCAACAGGTTTTGCT
>JANQFM010000286.1 GCA_028277865.1 Acidobacteriota bacterium | reverse complement strand
GAGAATCGCCATTGTCCTGTTGCTGGTCGCCTTCTTGTCGGTGCTGGGCTGGAGGCTTTACGAAGAGCTGTCCACCGATGCCTCCCCGAATGGGCCGGGACGTTTTCGCGGCGCCAGCATGCTGGTCGAGACCGCCCGAGTCCAACCCGCCGTCTTTGAAAGCCGCCTGGAAGCGCTGGGTGAGCTGACGCCCAAAGCCGAAGTCGAGGTTATGTCCCGCGTCAGCGGACGCCTGGAGCAAGTGCTGGTGGATCGGGGAACCGAGGTCCGCCAGGGTCAGCTGCTGGCCGCCGTCGAAGACGACGAAATCGAAAAGCAGATCCAGCGTGCCGAAGCCGCTTTGGCCGTGACCAGTGCCGGAGTCAAAAAAGCTGAAGCCACTCAGAGAAACCTCGAAGTCCAAGTCAAGCGGTTCGAAGAGCTTTACCAAGCCGGACTCATCTCGCCCCAGGAATTGGAAGACCTGGAAAGCCGCCTCAGGGTGGCCGAAGCCGATACCGAACTGGCCCGCGCCCAGGTCGCACAGGCCGAGGCCGGGCTGAGCGAGCTGAAGATTCAGCAGCAAAATTCGCGCATCTTCGCGCCGCTGGACGGAGTGGTGGGCACCCGCTACCTGGATCCCGGAGCCCTGGTCAACTCGGGCGTACCCATCGTCTCCATCCTCAACATGGATCAGCTTGAGACCGTGGTCCCGGTGGCTGAATCCATCATTCAGCGCATCCGTCTGGGGCTGCCCACCGAGATTGTTTCGGACGCCTATCCCGAGCTGGCCTACCGGGGATCAGTCACCCGCATCAGCCCCTTTCTGAATTCTGAAACTCGCAGTGCCGACATCGAAATCGAGATCGCCAATCCCGGTCGTACCCTCAAGCCGGGCATGTTCGTGCGTGTGCGCATCGATGTCAACGTCACCCGCCGGGCCAGCAGCATTCCCCGTTCAGGATTAGTGATGCGGGGGGCTCAGCAGGGCGTTTTTCAGCTCACTCAGGAAAACAAGGTCCGCTTTCAGCCCGTCCAAGTGGGTGACATCGACGGAGAGACCGTCGAGGTCTTGTCGGGCCTGGAAGAAGGCACCGAGATCGTCACCACCGGCGCTCAAAGCTTGAATGAAGGGGACTCTGTGAGGACGCAATGAAACTTCCCGACCTGGCCATCCGCCGCCCTGTCTTCATCACTGTCATCTTCCTGATCGTGACCCTGTTGGGCGCCATTTCCTTCAGCCAGCTGCCCATCGACCTGATGCCCGACATCAGCCTGCCAACCGTCACCGTCACCACCACTTATGAGGGCGTGGGGCCGCAGGAAATGGAAGAGCTGGTCAGCATGCCCCTGGAGAGGGCTCTTTCCTCGGTTCCGGCCGTGCGCGAGATCACCTCGACTTCGTCCGAGGGGACCAGCCGCCTCAGGGTTTCCTTCGAATGGGGAACCGACCTCAACGAAGCCGCCGACGACATCCGCTCACGCATTGACCGTATCCGACGCCAACTGCCTGACGAGGCCGATCCCTCCTCGATATTCAAGTTCGACGTCAGCTCCTTTCCAATCATCTTTTTGGGAGTATCGGGCGACATGCCTCCCCGCGAATTGCGCGAGTTCTGCGAGAAGCAGATTCAATACCGCTTCGAACGCATTCCCGGCGTGGCCCAGGCCGACATCTGGGGCGGATTGTCGCGCGAGATCCACGTCAATTTGGACCGCAGCCGCAAGCATGGCCTGCGCATCAGCCCTGCCCAGGTCATCGCCGCCCTGCGCCGCGAAAACCTCAACGAGCCGGCCGGGCATGTCTTGGAAGGCAACTTTGAAGTGCTGATGCGCACCCAGGGCGAGTACGCTTCGCTGGAGGAGATCCGCAACACCATGGTGGCCCGTCGCGACGGGCGTCCCATCTACATCAAAGACATTGCTGAAGTGGAGGACAGCCACCAGGAAGTGCGCAATCTGGTGCGGGTCAATGGGATCCCGGGCCTGCGCATGGCCATCCGCAAGCAATCGGGCGCCAACTCGGTGGAAGTTTCCCGGCGCGTCGCTCAAGAGTCTGAAGCCATTCAGCGCGACTTTCCCTTCATCCGCCTGGCCACCACCTACGATTCCAGCAAGTTTATTGTACGCGCCATCGCCAACGTCCGCGACGCCGCCATTTACGGATCGATCCTGGCTGTGTTCGTGCTGCTTCTTTTCCTCCGCAATGTGCGCAGCACCCTGGTGGTGGCCGTCGCCATCCCCATTTCGGTGATCTCAACCTTTGCCCTGATGCACTTTTACGGGTTCACCTTGAACACCATCACCTTCGGCGGGCTGGCTTTGGGGGTGGGAATTCTGGTGGACAATGCCATCGTAGTGCTGGAAAACATCTTCCGCCACCGCCAGGGCGGGGAGGAAAAGCTGGAGGCGTCGCGCAAGGGAACCTCCGAAGTGGCCACCGCCATCACGGCCTCGACGCTGACTACCATTGTGGTCTTCATTCCCGTGCTCTTCATGACCGGCATCACCGGAGTCATGTTTCAGCAATTGGCCTGGGTGGTCTCGCTGGCTCTTTTCAGCTCGCTTTTGGTGGCCCTGACACTCGTCCCCTTGATGACCAGCCGATTGATCCAGGTACGCGAGCCGGCCCGCGATAAATGGTCCTATAAGATCATCCACCCCTTCGTAAAGGCTTTGGAGTCGCTGGACAAGAGTTACGCCGGCAGCCTTCGATGGGCTTTGCGCCACCGGCTGGTGGTGATCGCCTCCACCGTCCTGGTGCTGGTCGGCAGCTGGATGCTGCTGCCCTACGTCGGATTCGAGCTGCAGCCCGAAACCGATGAGGGGGAGGTGCGGGTGACGTTGGAGCTGCCCCAGGGGACTCGCCTGGAAGTGACCGACGAAATCGCCAAGCGGGCCGAGCAGATCGTGCGGGAGAAGGTTCCGGAAATCGAAAACGTCCTCACCGAAGTGGGTTCGGCAGGGGGCTGGAGGGTGGCCAACACCAACACCGCCAATTTGCGCATCAGCCTGGTTCCCCAGGCCCAAAGAGAACGCAGCAGCCAGCAGATTGCCAACAGCCTGCGTCCCATCTTCGAAGCCTTCCCCGGCGTCATCCCCCGCCTGCGCACCAGCGGCGGCAACTTCATCATGCGCATCGCCACACGGGGGGACGACCGCCTCTCGGTGGACGTGCGGGGCTACGACTTGGAAAAGAGCCATGCAATCTCGGTGGAGCTGAAGCGCCTCATGGAGTCCACCCAAGGGGTTTCCGACGCCCGCATCAGCCAGCGAACCGGGCGTCCCGAAAACCGCATCGTGGTGGACCGCGACAAGGCCGCCCTGATGGGCCTTTCGGTCTCGGAGATTTCGGCCACCGTACGGACCAGCATCGGAGGCAATACGGCCGGCTACTTCCGGGTGGGCGGCGAGGAGTACGACATTTTGGTGCGCTACAAGGAGCAGGACCGGCTCAGCGGCATGGACGTGCTGTCGGTCCCCATCCGGACTCCGGGAGGAGACGTGGTGCCCCTGGAGTCGCTGGTGCGCTTCGAACGCAGCGAAGGCCCCATCGCCATCGAGCGCAAGGATCAGCAGCGCATCGTCTCCGTCTCGGCCAATCTGACCGGCGAACGCGACATGGGCTCCGTCGTCCGGGAGCTGCAGTCACGAGTGCCGGAACTGGATGTTCCTGCCGACATGGCCCTGGTCTTCTCGGGCGAATGGGAGGAGCAGGAGGAGGCATTCTTTGTCCTGCAGCTCAGCCTGCTGCTGGCCGTGGCGCTGGTCTACCTGGTGATGGCGGCCCAGTTCGAGTCCTTCAAGTATCCATTCCTGATCATGTTTTCGCTGCCCTTGGCCTCGATCGGCGTGCTGATGATGCTCTTTTTGACCAACACCACCTTCACCATGCAGGCTTTCATCGGCGGCATCATGCTGGTGGGAATCGTGGTCAACAACGCCATCGTTCTGGTCGACTATGTGCTGCAACTGCACCGCAATCACGGGGTGCCTCTCATCGAGTCGCTCATCACCGGCGGTCGCCGACGCCTGCGGCCCATTTTGATGACCACCCTGACCACCGTGCTGGGCCTGGCTCCCATGGCCCTGGGGATCGGCGAAGGCGGAGAGCTTCAGGCACCCATGGCACGAGTCCTGATTGGCGGCTTGATCTCCTCCACCTTCATCACCCTCATCCTGATCCCAGTCCTTTTCCTGACCATGGAGACCTTCAGTCTGCGCCGCCGCTCCCCGGTCGAGATCCCGTCCCGGGTGGAGCCAGCCATGGGGCGCGTGGCGCAGTCAAGCGAGTACTGAAGCCGAGATTTCGCGCAAAGACGCAAAGAGCGCAAAGTGTAGTGGATAAAGAGATTTCCTCCGCTTTGCGTTCTTTCTTTGCGCCTTTGCGCGAAGGCCTCCCCCTCAGAAATACCACTGCACCGCCGCAAATAACGTCGCCGACACGGGTCCGTACTCGCTGCGCAGTGACAGGTCCGGATCGAATCCCCCCCCGAATCCCATCTGGGCGCCCAGCACCACTGTCGAGTTGTCGCTGGTGGACCATTGCAGGGAAGGGATCCAAAGAGACGAGGGATCCTGTCAGTTGACCAGCACGGCATGGGAGAGGGTCCAGAGGGGGTGTAGCTGCCAGGTCAGGGCCGTTCCTGCATAGTAGGTTCCCAGGGCGTTGACTTCGCCTCGCTGCACGCGGTCGGAAAGGGCCAGCAAGGCGTACTGGGAGGGGCTGCCCGCTCCAAAGCCGTTGTAGGAGAATTCCAGGGTCAATCCGAGGTCGGGAGTCAGCTGCCGGTCCAGGCCAAAGGAGGCTCGAAAGAAGGTGCGCCGGTCGATGAGGCGGTCGCGGGGATCACCCGAAAGGGTCCAGGTGAATTCCCCCCGGTAGGCGGTCCCTTGAAAGCCGGTAGTGAAGAAGGCGCCTGCCACGGTGTCGCGGTGGAATTTGCCTCCCATCAGCCCCAGGTCGAGGGGGCCCAGGTGCAGTCGCGCCAGGGCTGCGGCTGCCCCATCGTCGCTGGCGGAGGATCCCAGCGCGGCGGCGATGACCTGCACTTCCGAGTAGGCACCCACCGGGACCGTGACCCGGACCGCGTCCACTCCTTCCTTGTAGTCGCGGTCCACGCGCTGGGGGGCGAAGGGCGAAAAGAGGTCCATCACGGGCCAAAAATAAGTCACCCCCCAGGTGACAGCCTGCCGCCCGGCCACGATGCGAAAGGAATCGAAGTCCATCTGCAAGCTGAGGCGGTCAAAGCGCCCCACCAAGTCGTAATCCGCCGAAGTGCCTGTAAAGTCGTGTTCCAGCGGCAGGAAGGTGCGGCTTTGGCCGGTGGCCAGGCTGGAGGAGAGGAAGATTGGGGGCGAAAGGAAGTCCGCCACCGCGTGGGCTTCGAACTTGAGCCGGGGATGGAGCCGGCTTTCCAGTGTGAACCGAAAAGAGCCGAATTCACTGTCCCGCCGATCGTCGATGAAGGGCGATTCAGGCAGGCCTTCCAGTCGAAAAAACTGGTAATAACGCACCGATCCGCCCCATTTCAGATCTTGTGCCGCCGCCGTTCCCACCAACAGCAAGCAGCACAGAAGCCAGATTGGGCCTTTGATCCTCATCCCCTGAAATGATACCAGTCGGCCTAGGCTTGTTCGCAGCAGATCTAGCGAGGCAGCGCCTCAGGCAAGAGATGGGAAGCCACGGAGACACCGAGACACGGAGATCAGAGGGTTGTTCTGATTCTTCTCAGTGCACTCTGTGCCTCGGTGGCAAACTTCTCGCACCTTCCTTGCAGTGAGCAGCATCGGGTTGCGTCCCGATCAGCTGTCTTCTACCAATGCCTGCAATTTTTGGACTGTACGCCAATTTCGAGCCGTTGCCGCCACTCCGAGGTACTTCTCGGCTTGCGAAGCCAATTTGGATCGTCCAATGCCGTCGGGGGCGTGAAGGTAAAAGACTTGATCGGTGAGGTGGAACTGCTCGGACGGGGATTCTGCCTGTCGGAGCGCTTCGACGTCCGGCGCCGTCGGCGGGGAGGCGAGAAAGAACAGGTGCAGTGTCTTCGGCTGGGCTTCAGCCTCTGGAAACGGATTGGATGCCACAACTTGATTGAACTGCTCAGCGCTGAGGATGAGGATGCGGGGTCTGAATCCATGGCGCTTCTCAATGAGCGCAGCTATTTCGTCAGCCAATGCGCGAGAAGCACCTGAGGCCTGGAAAACGACATTGCCGCTTTGAATGTAGGTCCGGATGTTTTCGAGCTTCAGCGAGCGCAGATCCCGCACCAGCTCCTTCATAGGCAGCACATTCCTGCCACCCACATTGATACCGCGAAACAATGCAATCCATGTTGATGTTTTAGTCCGTGTGCCCCTGGAGTTTACCATCTTTTCCCTCTCATTTCGTTGACGCTTTGATGTTGGCTAGGCTCCTGGGAGACGAGTGAGCCTCCTGGAATTCGATCCGATTCGTGGTATTCCCCTCCCAAAGGTAGCCGGATTCTTGAAAAACCTCCACCCCTTCCACCCTGTACGCATTTCCCAAGGTTCACAAGGATTTGAGCAGGGTGGAAGTCGATTTTGCCCTTCCACCCCTTCCATTCCCGTCAGTTCGTCCTTTCAACCTTCAGACCGGACGGCTAGAATGCCCAGCCAGGACACTGATGGGCTCCGCAGCGTGAGGCTTCAAGGTTGCGGCAAACCAGGGGCGGATCTGCCGGACTGTGACGATGGACGCTTTTGAAACCTATCTTCGAGAACTGTACGAAATCCGCTCAACCGGGGCTGCGGTCAAGGAGACTTCCTACTACCCCGCCCTCTCGAATCTTCTCAACACTGTCGGCAAGGACCGGCAGTTCAAGCCCCGCGTCCGCTGCGTGATGACCTTGAAAAATCAAGGCGCTGGGATGCCGGACGGCGGGCTGTTCACGCGTGATCAGTTTCAGCGGGCGTCAGACGTTGAGCCGCTGCAAGGCCAGATGCCATCCCGAGGGGCCATAGAGGTCAAAGGCGCCGGCGAGGATGCGTGGGCGACCGCCGACAGCGAGCAGGTTTCACGATACTTGGCGCGCTACCGTCAAGTGCTTGTCACCAACTACCGAGAGTTTGTGCTGGTGGGCAAAGACCGGAAGGGAATGATCCAAAAACGGGAATCCTACAGGCTTGCCGGAACCGAACGGAATTTTTGGGGAGCAGCAGCTCGCCCGCGTGAAGCAGCAAAGCAGCATGGCGAGAGATTCCTCGAGTTCATGAAGCGGGTCATGCTTCACGGCGCATCGATCGCCACGCCTGAAGATCTGGCCTGGTTCCTCGCTTCATATGCCCGCGATGCCAAATCACGAATTGAAGGCATCGACTTGCCCGCTCTCCAAGGCGTCCGCACAGCTATGGAAGAAGCGCTGGGCATCGCGTTTCAGGACGAACGAGGCGACCACTTCTTCCGCTCAAGCCTGATTCAGACCCTCTTCTACGGCGTCTTCGCGGCCTGGGTGCTGTGGAGCAAGGAAAACCCTCCCGTGTCGGATGCCAGGTTCAGTTGGCGAGAAGCTGAATGGAGCCTTCAGGTGCCCATGATTCGAGCCCTCTTTGAACAGATCGCGACACCCTCGAAGCTGGGTCCGTTGGATCTGGTCCAGGTGCTCGACTGGACCGCCGACGTCTTGAATCGGGTGGACCGCGCATCTTTTTTCAGCAGCTTCCAAGAGGGGCAGGCGGTTCAATACTTCTACGAGCCCTTCCTGGAGGCCTTCGACCCTGAACTTCGCAAGCAGTTGGGAGTCTGGTATACGCCTGTCGAAATCGTTCAGTACCAAGTCGAACGTGTGGACAGAGTCTTAAGGGACGATCTGGGCCTCGTCGATGGGCTGGCGGATCCCAACGTTTTTGTGCTCGACCCCTGCTGTGGAACGGGTGCCTATCTTGTCGCAGCTTTGAAAAAGATTGCCGAAACGCTGGCTTCTAACGGCGGTGATGCGCTCGTTGCAGCAGACCTGAAAGAGGCGGCCAGAACTCGCATCGCAGGATTCGAACTGCTTCCCGCGCCGTTTGTTGTCTCGCATCTGCAGCTCGGCTTGACCCTGCAAAGCCTTAAGGCTCCTCTTGCCGACGATGG
The DNA here is from genome assembly GCA_028277865.1 of Acidobacteriota bacterium. Classification (GTDB taxonomy): domain Bacteria; phylum Acidobacteriota; class UBA6911; order RPQK01; family DATIPO01; genus JANQFM01. The sequence continues at coordinate 19,496 of JANQFM010000286.1, read as the reverse complement.
CAGCGAGCGCGTCGCAGTCTACCTGACAAACGCGCTGACCGGCTGGGAACCCCCCGAAGATCTCAAGACCTTGCTCCCGTTTCCGGAACTGGCCGAGGAGCGCGATGCAGCCAACAAGATCAAGCAGGAGTCGCCGGTCATCGTAATCCTGGGCAATCCCCCCTATCATGGGTACGCCGGCATTGCGATCGGCGAAGAACGCCTCTTGTCGACAGCCTACCGAACAGCCAGGCGCGCGCCAGCACCGGAGGGGCAGGGGCTGAACGACTTGTTCGTTCGTTTCTTCCGGATGGCCGAGCGCAAGATCGTCGAGCAGACCGGGCGTGGCATCGTTTGCTTTATCACCAACTCATCTTGGCTGGATCGCGGCTCCCACCCTGGAATGCGCGAACGATACCTGGAGGCCTTCGACAAGATCTGGATCGACAACCTGCACGGCAACCGGATCATCTCCGAACGAACGCCGGAGGGTGAGTCAAGCGAGACCATCTTCGCCATCGCAGGTACGTCCTCTGGTATCGAAGTAGGGGCAGCGATCTCCCTGCTAATGCGAAACACCCCGGCAGAGACAGCCGACGCAACAGTCTATTACCGTGACATGCACGAAGCACGGGCTGCCGACCGCCGCGCTGCCCTCACGGCAAGCCTGAGGCGCGACTTGAACGCAGAATACGAGCGGATCGAGCCTGAAGCCAAACTCGGCTTTCCCTTCACACGAACTGTGGCCAAAGCCTCCTACTTATCGTGGCCGATGATCCCCGAACTCTTCCCCCAGAGTTTTCCAGGCGTCACAACCGCACGCGACGCGTTAGTTGTGGACATCGACATGGACGTGCTGGAGAATCGCATGCGCAAGTACTTCGACCCGGCTGTTACCGATGCGGAGATGCGCCGAATTTGCCCTGCTGCTGTGAGCCAGAGCAAGTCATTCGATGGACCGCGAACGAGACGGCTGTTGATGGCGAGAGGATTCAAAAGAGCACAGATCTGCCCCTTCGCCTATCGTCCGTTTGATACCCAATGGCTGTATTGGGAGAGGGAAACAAAACTCCTGGACCGCAAACGGGAGGACTATATCCCTCACGTCTTTGACGGAAACGTCTGGTTTACAAGCACCCGTCGAGTGCGAAAGGGGGAATTCTATAGAACCCTCGTTACGACAGCCCTGGTCGACTATCATCTATACGAGAACAACGCCGCAGCCTTCCCTCTTTACCTCAAAATAAAAGACTCGTTATTTAATGGTCAGGAGGATCGCGAATATGACCCGAACCTTTCCAAGCTGGCGAAAGAGTATCTTGCGGATCGCCATCTAGATGAACACAGCTTGTTCCATCACACAGTGGCCATCCTTCATTCCCCGGAATACGCGAGCGACCACCAAGGCCCGCTGCGCCAGGATTGGCCGCGCATTCCTTTGCCTGAAGACGAGAAGCTGCTTTCTCAATCAGCTGCCCTCGGTCGACAGGTCGCAGCTTTGCTGAATCTTGAAGAGCCGCTAGTCGGCATAAGCAGCGGATCCCTGCGAGCCGAATTGAAGGGACTGGGCAAGATTTCAAAGGAGGGGGGCGGGCAGCTTGAGGAACTCTCCGATCTGGTTGTGGCTGCCGGGTGGGGGCGCAGGAACCGCAGTGGAATCGGCTCCGGCAAGGGCCGGTTCAGAGTCCGAGACTACAGTCCCGAGGAACGCGCCCTCATTGTGCAGGGCGGCAAGGAGCTCGGATTTGACGCAGGCGTTGTCTTCGAGGTTCTTGGCCAGCAGACATGCGACCTGTATTTGAACGACGTGGCCTATTGGAAGAACGTCCCGGAGAAGGTCTTTTCCTACACCTTGGGAGGATACCAAGTTCTCAAGAAGTGGTTGAGCTACCGCGAACACAGTTTCCTGCAACGCCCCATGCGCCGGCAGGAAGTCCGCTTGGTCACCCAGATCGTCCGACGCATCGCTGCCATTCTGCTCCTGACTCCGCTGTTGGACAACAACTACGCGAGTGTTTCAGCCTCATGCTTCTCTTGGGGCGAAGAAGATGGATGAGATCGTTTGAGGATGAGAGAGTAGACCTTCGATCCGGTCGAGTGTCTGCTGACTTCCTATGTTCTGCAGTTCAAGGACGGCTTTGGGACGCCGAAGACGCGCCCGCTGGGTAAAGTAAAGCCTGGCCGCACGGGATGCTTGGCAAGTCGAGGGCCAGTTCGTCGAGCCGTTTGATGAAGTGCCGGTGGGCCGGGGAGTCGATGATCCAGACCGCGGCGGATTGGTCCGCCTGTTTGACTTGGCGGGTATAGGGGAGATAGCGGTCCACCCCCTGGGGATCCGCTGCCGGCGACAAGATGATCTCTTCGCGGCTTAAAAAGACCACTGAATAGGCCAGCCAGTAAGATGCGTAGCCGCGCTGCACGCCTGCCTCCTGCAAGCATTCGACCAGCGGCAGATGGCCGGAGGGGTCGGTCGATTGCAGGAACCGGACTTGCTGCAGGGCAAAGGTGATCGGCAGGAGCAGAAGCAAGCCGGGCATCAGAGGGTGGCGTTTTGACAGAGGGCCGGCCAGGCCGGCAATCAAAACGACCGCCAACGGGAAGCAGAGCAGCAGATAGCGCGGTCGCAGGAATCCGGCCAGCAGCGTCAGGGCCAAGAGCAAAGCCGGGATTGCAGCAGAGGGCAATCGGGCGCGATCCAGACGGTGCCCCGGCGGAGGAAGGAATCGGCGGCTCCACCAGACGATTGCCAGCAGCATCCCCAGCAAGAATGCGCCCGCCAGCAACTCTGCCCATCCCGACTCGGACCAGGGGCGTCCCGCCAGCACGGTCCAAAGGTGATCGCCCCCGCGCAGCAGATCCTCCAGGCGCCTGCTCATTGCTGTCCAAAGGGAATTCAGCAGGCCGGTCTGCTGGTATTCCAGCCTTTGCATGCCCAGGAACTTCTGCCCTGCGGCTTCCAGGACGGTTGCCAGAGGATAGGCCAGATTGTAGAGCAGCAAAGGCGAGGCTCCCAGCAATGCCCCGCCGGTCCAAGTCAGGTAGGAAGTGACCGAAGGACGGGGCCGCAGGACTGTCGAAAACAGAAGAAACGCCGTCACCGGGACAAGGATTGGCTGGTAAACGAAAAGCAGCAGCCCGGTCAGCAGGCCAAAACCAAAGACGCGAGGTCGGGTCGCCCAGCCCGGAGTCATCAGCTGGACCGCCATCCAGGTCAGCAGCAAAGTCAAGGCCATGCTTTCCGGGAACCCTCCCCTTGCCAGCAGTTGGAAGTTGAAGCTGAAAAGCGGCGGTACCGAAGCCAGTGCGGCAGCCAGCCAGGCGGCTTGCGGATTCCAAAGGCGCCGTGCCAGCAAGCCGACCAGGGCCGCGACAAACAGGGAGGACAGCAACGGGACAATGCGCAGCGCCCAGGACGAGACCCCGAGCAGGGCAAAGAAGGGTGCGGTCAAATAGGCCTCAAGGGCTCCGAAATAATGCTGGCCATAGTAGAAGACCGGCAGCTCGCGGCCTTCCAGAATGTGCTTGGCCATCAGGCCAACCACCGCCTCATCGGAATCCAGCCCTGAGTGAGTGCGCAGCAGGTGGGCCACCCTCAAGACAGCGCCAACGCAGATGACAGCAATGGATGGCAGGTGCCAGGCGGGCCAAGAGGAGTGAGTCTTGAGTTTCGGAAAGCTCAACGGCATCGGCCAATAATGCTAGCCCGGATCTCTTCACAATTGCCACGGAGGCACAGAGTGCACAGAGAAGAACAAGTCCCTGATCTTTGTGCCTCTGCGGCAAAAACGGACCAGGGTCAAGGAGGGGGAAGTTGGCCGATCAGGTCGCGGGCTTGCTGATCGGCGTCGCCCAGCTCTCCTTCAATAGTCAAGACCTTCTCAAAATAGCCCCGGGCTTCCCGGAATCGCTGCCCGGCGGCGGCGATGCGGCCCATGCGCAGCCAGGACCAGGCGCGCACCTGGGGATCGGCGTCCGATTCGGCGCTTCGCTTGTACCACTGGAAGGCATCCTCATGACGGCCGGTCTGGGAAAGGATTTGGGCCATGTAAAAACTGGCATTGCCGTTGCCGGGATCCTCCTCCAAGAGTTCTCGCAGCTTGGCTTCAGCCTCGGGGAACTTGTGAGCGGACATCAGCTGGCCGGCTTGGCGCAGCAAAGCCACCCGTCGATTGTGCTGCCGCGCTTGCAGGTTATGCCGGTCGATGGCCTCTTGGGCTTGACGCTGCTTTTCGGCGATCTCGGCTTCCAGTTGGTCGATGGCCTTGAGGTCCTTGTCTACGGCCGACTTGTTGACCTTTTTGAAGATCAGCTCGACATAGGCAGGCAGGCCGACCATCTCGTTTTCCTCGTATTCCTCGAGCTCTCGGTAAAACAGCGGAGCGAATATGAGCCCCTCACGCACCAATCGAACCAGCCGACGGTCGGCCTCATCAGGAGAGGGCTTGCGCATGCGCAGCTGAATGGCTTCGATAAAGGACTCGGTAACTACAAGGATGTAGCTGTTCTGAATGTCGCTGCGGATGTGAGGCTGAGCCTGGGCCAGGTTGAGCAGCTTGTCATGCTCAAGCAGCACCGCGCCGTATTTGGCCACCAAAGGGTCCACCAGGGAGTGCAGGTATTCGTGGTGCAGTTGGTTGAAGTTGCCGGAAGGGCGGTCGGTGGGACCCACCACGATGTAGTAAATGCGCTCCAAATTGCGGGCGTTGACGATGTCGTGGGCATTGAGCAGGTCGGGGATGAGGATGATCCGGCGGTCCATCATGACCCGCAGTGGAACCCCGAAGTAGTCCAAAGTGCTGCGGATGGCCCGTCGAAGCACAGGGATGTACTCTTCCAATTCGGCCGAATAGCGGCTGCGATGCTCCTCCCACAACTTGGAGATGCCTGCCTTGATGTAGAACTCCTGAAGCAGCGGCCCAATCTCCCGGACTCGCCAGGTGTCTCCAGGCAAATCCTCGTCCTTGGCGGCCAAGGCGAACTCCGGCGGATCGCCCAGAATCAAAGCCAACGAGGTGTAGGCCACATGCTGGTTGCTGGGGCGAACGGTCGATGCCTGATGCTCATAAAGAGCCTTCAACTTGGCCAGCAAAGCGGAATCCATTCCTTGCAAGGCTTGGCGGACACTTTGACGGACCTCCGACATCTGGCGGCCTTTGAGTTCGTAGTCGAATCCGGCAGCGTTGATCGCCGCCATGACCGTAAAGACTCGGATGTCCTCCTTGAATTCGATGTTGACCAGGCGAGTCGGATCCTGATCGGATCGCGGAGCCGCTTGTTGGCTCTGCGCACAAGGGAATGAGCCGAACTGCAGGAACAAGGCGGCGGTGATGCAGATCTTGAAAAGACAACGAGCCATAGACAACACTTTATCCTTTTCCAAGCGGCCTAAGCCAACCAACCAGCTTTCAACTTTCAAGCCACGATCCGGCTTCTAGATTTCCGCTTTGGATTGCTTCCAGGAAGCCCGTACATTTCGATAGCGTTTCAGCAGCCTCAAGGACACCGGATAGGCGATCAAGGCCAGGAGGCTCGAGAGTAGGAAGGAGCCCAGGAAGGCTGGGATCAACAGCCGCCAATCAGCGGCCAATCCCTGCCAAAAAGCGACTTCGAACAGGCTGCCCCATTCGAAGACCGGAAGCGAGGCGCCCTCGGGCAGGCCCAGCAGCTTGTAGCCCACCCAGGCGGCAAAGCCGTAAAAAGGAACCATCCACCAGGGTGCATTGACGTAGATGCCGACCAGCATGGCCACCCGGTTGAGCTTGAACAAAAAGGCAAGAGCAACGCCCAGGACTGTGTGCAATCCCACCAGGGGCGAAAATCCGATAAACACTCCAATCGAGAAGGCCAAAGCGGTTCGCTCCGGCTTGTCGTCCACCCCCATCAAGGCTCGCAGTAATCGGCGCGGGCTCATGCATCTCCTGAAAAGTGCTTAAACTCCTGGGCTTCGAAGCGCCGCCGTTCACCTTCTCCTTCCAGGAATATGGCCGGTGCCCCCTTTTCCAGGTGCCCTATTATTTCACAAGGCGGAAAGAAGCCGGGGTAGCTGGACTCCAGCCGATTGCGGCGCCGCGCCTGGAGGCTGAAAAGCAGGGCGTAGTCCTCGCCCCCATTGAGCAGAGCCTCCAGCGTGATTCCCCAGCGGCGGCAGCGGCCTGCCAAAGCTGAATCGGGACCAGTTTCGAGAACAGCCCGCACGTTGCTGGCCCGCAGCAAGTTCATCAGGTCCGTTGCCAGCCCGTCGCTGAGGTCGATCATGGCGGAGGGTAAGGAATGCTGCTGCAGCCAGCTTCCCGCGGCGGTCAACGGGCTGGGCAGCAAGTGCGCTTTGAGGGCTTCGAAAGGGCGCTGATCCCTGTATCGGCGCATGAGTTGGATGTCGCTCTGCAAATCGTCCAGGCAGGGATTTTCACTGCGGAGAATCTCAAGCCCGGCCCGCGACAGCCCCACCTCGCCGGCCACGGCCAACCAATGGCCGGGGCGCGCCTTGGAGCGGAGCACTGGCTCGCCCCGCTGGATATCGCCCCACACGGTCACTGTGAGCTGCAGGCTGCCGCCCGCCAGGTTTCCGCCCGCCAAAGGGCAATTCCAAAGCCGGCACCCTTGCAAGAAGCCTCTCAGCAGTTCCTGGACGAAGCTGTCCGGCAAGTCGGGCGGCAAGGAGAGGCTGAGCAGGCAGGCGACGGGGCATGCCCCCATGGCGGCCAGGTCGCTCAGGCTGACCGCCAAAGCCTTTCGCCCAATACAGTAAGGGCTGCTCCAACGTCGCCTGAAGTGCGTTCCTTCGACCAGGCTGTCGGTCGAGACGCAAAGGCGACGCAACGAAGATGCGTCCAGCACCGCGCAATCGTCCCCGATGCCATGAACCAGCTCTGGGGGCATTCGCTGCTGTTGGCCCCGAATCCACTCGATCAAGTCCCTTTCCTTCATTTCCTTCTTGGCCTACTTTGCGTCTTGGCGCGAAATTCCCCTTACTGTACATCTTCAAACAGCTCCTGGATCTCCCTCATGAATTCGCTCACGTCGTCAAATTCGAGATAGACCGAGGCGAACCGCAGGTAGGCGACCTTGTCAATACGGATCAGGCGGTCCATCAGGAATCGGCCGATCTCTTGGGAGGTCATCTCGCGGTTGGGGCTGTTCATGAGCCGTTCTTCCACTTCGTCCGCGATCTTCTCCAAGCTCAGTGCCGGGACGGGACGCTTTTGGCAGGCCAGCAAAAGCCCCTTGAGCACCTTGGAGCGGTCGAAAGCCTCTCGGCGGCCCCCTTTTTTGACCACCATCAAAGGGATTTCATCAATGCGCTCGTAGGTGGTGTATCTTCGTTGACAGCCCAGGCAGGCGCGGCGGCGACGGATGACCAGCCCGTCGGATGCCTCGCGCGTGTCAATCACGCGGTCTTGGGGATGTTGGCAATATGGACAGCGCACCACTGAATAGATATCATCCAGGGTAGGATTGATGCTATAGAAATCCCCTGAGAGACCTTGAATTTCAACCAGTCAGGCCTAGCAAAACGGCGTAGGGAACTTTTCCCCCATTCCTTGCGTTCGGATGTCTTGAAGGGGACGAGATGAGGCGAGGAAGCCCCGTTGGAAACATCGGACGCCAGGTTGGTTAATCGATGCCTGAAGGGAGATGCTCGAGCATGGGAAAGCGTAGTGCGCGACCTGAACAGCAAGATCTACAACATGGCCTATCGCTACACCCGGCGATTCGAGCTGGCCGAAGAGCTGACTCAAGACATCTTTTTGAAGGTCTTTCAAAACCTGAACAGCTACCGGCCCGAATCCGGACCTTTGCGCAATTGGGTGATGCGGGTCGGAAGGAACCTGATCATCGACCGCTACAGGGCAACTCGGCACGAGAAAAACGTGGCGGGAAGCGAGGAACTGGAGCAGGTCGACTTTCATGTCGAGACCGGGACGCGCAATCCCTTCGAAAGTGTTTACTTGCGGGAAAAGGCGGAGTTTCTGATGTCGGGTCTGCAGTCACTGACAACAGAATTGCGCGAAGCGGTGACGCTTCGCGATATCGAAGGGCTGGCCTACTTGGAGATCGCTCAGCTATTGGAGATCCCGGAAGGAACGGTCAAGTCCCGCATCAACCGGGGACGGATCGAACTGGCCAAGGCTCTGCACAGGCGTCGGCCTTCTGAAGAGGCTTACACGTAAACCATCAGCACCGAGTGGAACGATGAACTGCTCCAGGCTGGAATCACTGCTCAGCGATTACATGGACGGGCTGCTGCAAGAGCCTGTCCTGCAAGCCTTTGAGGCGCATCTGAATCAGTGCGCCTCCTGCCAGGAGCTGCTGGACGAGGTGGCTGCGCTGCGTGCCCAGTTGGAAGACTTCCCGGTAGCCAGCCCTCCCGATGACTTGGCACAGCGGATCCTGTTGTGCACCAGCGGCATCCCCCGCCAGCGATCCTTCTGGCGGGATCTGGTCCTGCCCACGCTGAGCCCCTTCATGACCCAGCGCTTCGCTTTCGCCACCGGCATCATGTTCGTCTTCCTGTCGCTGATGGTGAACCTGCTCGGCCCGGGTTTTTCGACATTGAGCGCCTCGGACCTGAGCCCATCGGCGATAGCCGAAAGCGGCGCCCGGATAGTCGGTCAGATCTCAGGGCGATGGGAGCAGTTCAAGGACGCCCGGGCAGGCTTTGTCGAGGAGCTTTCCCTGTGGGCAGAAGATCTGACAGGACGGCTTGACTACCATCTCATTACGGGCCTCTTCAAGAGCTACCAGGAATCGCTCCAGGAGCAGGAAGAAAAGGTCCGCCAAACTCAAGAGGATCGGCAGGCGCCTCCCCAATCGGGCGAGTCGGAGGCACCCCAAGAGAGCAATCCGCAGCGGAATTAGGTGCAAGAATACAGCGCCGACTCATCCCGCAGGGCGGCCTGAGAATGAAACTGTAACGAAAAAGGGACTGATTCAATATGAAGTGCCATTACCATCCTGATTTGGATTCGGTCAAAATCTGCTCGACCTGCAGCCGCTCGCTGTGCCAGTCGTGCGCCCATTCCATCAAAGGGCGCGTGCTGTGCACCAATTGCCTGGTGGCCGGCGCCGAGTTCGCCGCCCTCGCCACCAGCCCCCGGCTGGCCAACTACTCCCCGCCGCGGGCCGCTTTGTTCGCCGTCATTCCAGGCATCGGGGCGGTCTACAACCAACAATACGTCAAGGCTGTGCAGCATTTCGCCGTCTTCGCCGCCTTGGTGCTGATTGCAGACCGGGGACCGGAGATTTTCGGGTTTGCCGCCTTCGCCTTCTGGATTTTCACAATTGTCGACGCCTACCGCTCCGCCCAGAGCATCCTGCGCCGTGCGGCTACGCATCCCGGGATGGCGCAGGAAGAGATGGTCGAGGTCAATGTTCCCGTTTGGGGCGGCGTGCTGGTATTCCTGGGGATCATTTTCTTCTTGGACAACCTCGATTGGGTGCGATTGGGCCGGATGCTCGATTTCGCCTGGCCGCTGCTCTTTGTAGCCGCCGGAATCTATTTGATTTTGGACTTTTACAGGCGCGATCGCAGCCAGCTGGGCAACGTGCCTCTGGCTGCGTCCGTCGGCGCAGCAGGCCCCCCAATGGGAACACCTTCACCTCCGCCTCCCTACGAGAGCCCCCAACCTCCCTCTCCTCCGTCTGAAAGCGCTGCTGTACAAGCCGAGACGAATAAAAAAACTGTGAGCACCGAGACGGAGCCCCCGTCCGAGGCCGGCGGGGAACCTGCCCCACAAAAGGACGAACAAAGAAATGAGTGATCGGAAGAATCTCACACCTCTGGTCGGAGGATTGCTGCTGGTCGCCGTAGGCCTTTTCCTTTTCCTGGAGCGCTTCTATGACTTCGACATCCTTTGGTTCGAAGTCTTGCGCCTGGCGCTGCCGGCCTTCTTTCTCTACCTCGGCCTGAGCAAGCTCATCCGGCACTTCGCCTGGGATGCCGACCAGCTGCAGCACTCCGCAAGCCGTTCCAGCCTGCTGGGGGGGCTGTTCTGGACTTCGGTGGGCTTGCTCATCCTGATGGATATGCTGGGCGTGCTCAGCTCCCTCGACTTCTTCGCCCTTTACTGGCCCCTGCTATTGGTCTTCTTCGGACTGGGCAAAGTGATCGATTTTTATCGCCTCAAAGGCCGGATGCAGTTTCGCGGAGGCGAAATCGTGGGCTTGATCCTGTTCATCTTTTTCGGCCTCTTCTGCACTGCCGCCAGCGAGGCCCACTGGCCGCTGATCAACCTGGGCTGGCCCGATTCGAGAGACTGGGAGCTGGGATTTCCCGGCCAGGGGCCGTCCTACCGCTGGACCGACACTCAAGCCGTACCGGCTTCAGGCCTCACCGGATTGCGCGTGTCGAACCTCTACGGCGACGTGGTCATCGAGGGAAACAGCAATCAGGATTCGATTGAAATCGAACTCACCAAGGTTGTCCGTGAACGATTCGAAAGCAATGCACAGGAAATCGCCGACCAGATCCAATTGAGCGCCGACCGCCAAGAGGCCACCCTTGAAGTCGGCACCAACCGAGGCGAGCTGAACCGGGACTATCGCTTTCAAACCCACATTTCCATCCGATTGCCCCGCAACCTGCAGGTGAGGGCAGTCAACGGCTACGGCACCTTGCAGGTCTCCAATGTTTCGGCTGACTGCGACCTGGAAAACGAGCGGGGAGACCTGAGGGCCGAGTTCATCACGGGGGACGTGAAGCTCAAAAACCGCTTTGACGCCGTGGTGGCCCGTCACATCGAGGGCAAGCTGAACATCGAGAATCGCCGAGGAACGGTACGCATCGAGGAAACCAAGGGGGATGCCGAAGTCGTCACCGAACGGAAGTCGGTGGCAGCTGACGCGGTGGAAGGAAATCTGACAGTCAGGAACTACCACGGCACGGTTCGCCTTTCCAACATCAGCGGCCCCGTGAATGTCGAAGCGTTGGGCTCTTCGATCCACCTTTCAAACCTGGAGCAAAAGGCCACCGTGTCCAATTCCTACCAGCACATGACTGCAGTGGGACTCAAGGCCGGACTGGAACTGAAGACCGAGCACAGCCAAGTCCGCCTGACCAATGTCGAAGGGGCGGTGGACATCGAACCCCGCCGGGCCGATATCACGGCCACAGGCCTGCGATCGGGAATCACCGTGAGGGGCTCCAGCTCCAGCGTTTCGATCAGCGACTCAGCGGGGCCGGTCGAAATTGTCACATCGCTTCAGCTGGTCCGTCTGGAGCAGTTCCAGGGGCCGGTGACCGTTCAGAATCAAAATGGCGAAATCCAGATTACCTCCGATCAGCCGCTATCCGACCCCTTGACGGCAGAAAACAGCAACGGCTCCATCACTGTCTCCCTCCCATCCGCCAGCAATTTCAGCCTGACCGCAGTCTCCGAGGGCGGAAGCATCATTTCAGACTTCGGCCGCCAGCGCAGCCAGGGCCAGGACGAAGTGCTTCAGGCCACAGTGGGGAGCGGAGGGCCGCAAGTGAACCTGCAGACCAAGTTCGCCCCCATCCGCATTCACAGAATCGGATAGTCTGGGCGGTTCGAAAGAGGAAGTCCAAAGTCCAAGGTCTTCAGAAAGGGAATCCTTCTGCCTCTGGCTCGGGATTCGAAATTTGGAGCCCGGATTGGTTGGATGTTGGCAAGGCAACCTTTCGATCCTGGTTTCCGTTTGATGCACTGGATTGGATATGATCCATCCCAGGAGGCCCGACAATGAGTTATCAACCGATACTGGCACTGTTGGCGCTGGCCAGCTGCTCTTGCGTGATGGTCGGCAATTGGGGAAAGATCGAGTATGCCGACTTCAAAAGCTCGGAGGCGGCTCAAGGAGAAGAGCGTATCGAGGCCCGCATCGAGCTGGGCGTTGGCCAGATGCGGATCGAGCCGGGGTCCGCTTCTGAAACCTACGATCTGGAACTGCGCTACAACGAAGCGGCCTTCAAGCCCGACCTGGACTTTCATCGCCAAGGCACGACTGCTGTCTTGAATTTCGATCTGGAAGGCAAGGGCCGCAGAAACCGTACGGGCAACAACGAGTTGAACCTGCGCCTCAACCCCGATGCCGTGCTGGAGCTGACGGGAATGACCGGTGTGGGAGAGAACGAGATCGATCTCAGCGGCATGAAGGTTGAATCACTGCGGCTCAACGCCGGCGTGGGGGAGACCACCCTCAGCATGCTCTCCGCCAATCCCGTCCGCTGCAAGAGGGTCGAGCTGAAAAACGGAGTGGGCGGCTTTGAGGCCCGCGGCCTGGGGAACCTCAATTTTGAGGAGCTTCGCTTCGAAGGCGGAGTGGGCGGCGCCGAACTGGACTTCTCAGGGGACTGGAAGCAAAGCGGCGACATCTCCATCGCCGTCGGAGTGGGCGGAATCGAAGTCTACCTTCCCCGCGAGGTCGGCTTCGAAGTCCGGGCCTCCAAAAGCTTCCTCTCCGGACTGAGCATCCGGGGCTTCAAGAAGCAGGGCAACCTTTATCGCAGCGACAACTACGACGAGGCCCAAAAACACGCCAATATCCGCATCAAAGCCGGAATCGGCGGAATCGATATCCGTTGGAAATAGGCGGTAGGCCTTAGGCTTGCAGATGGTATTCTTCGGCCTGACGCCTCTTTAAGCCTTGGACTTTAAGCCTTGGACTTTGGACCTTTTCCCCTGGTCGGGTGTGCGCTCGGCCAGGAAGTCACTGCATTGCGCCGATACAGCCGTCGTCCTTGCCGGTTTGTAGCCACCGGGCTGGGAACGCGGCGCACCGCTGCCAGCCTGACCCGCCTTTTTGAAGGGGAAACGCCTCCCTTTTTCATCTTTACAGGCACTGCGGGACAGCTCGATCCGGATCGCAGCATGGGAGAGGTTTTGCTCCCCCGATTCTGGTCCTTCGAGAACGGGCAGCGCTTCGCCGCAGGATTGGATCTTCTGGATGGTGAGGCGGAAAGCGCCTGGTCAGTGTGCGAGATGGGGCTGACGGTCGCCAAGCCCGTCTTCCGTCAGCAAACCCGTCTGCATCTCTTCCGCCACCAAGGCGCTTCAATCTGCGACATGGAAAGCGCAGCCGCCCTGCAGACGGCTGCCCGATTTGGCATTCCCTGCCTGGCACCCAAAGTGGTTTCAGATACGGCTGATTCCGGAGTGGCGGGCTTTTACACCGAATTCAGTGCCAATCTCAAGAAGCTGGCTCGATACTTGGACCGGCTGCTGGCTCATCTCGCGGCTCACCAAGCCGAAGTTTCACGCCAAGACGCAAAGGACGCCAAGACCAGGGGTCAATGACTTGGCGAGGCTTTGCGGCTTGGCGCGAAAGCATCTTCAAGCTCAGCGATTGTCCCGGCTTCCCTCCTCGGTGGGCGTCGGCACCGACTCATCGGCGCTGGGCCTCGCGTGGCGCTCGAACCAGTGGCGCAGGTAGAGCTGGGTGCGGATGAAGTTGGAAGGCTTCGAAGAAGTGCCGTGCCACTCTTCGTTGAAGCGGATCATGGCCGTCGGCACCTTCAACAGCTTCAGTGCGCTGTAGTACTGCTCGGTTTGGGGCATGGGAGTCCTGAGATCCTTGACGCCGGTCATCAGCATGGTCGGGGTCGTGACGTTGCCGACGTAGGTGAGCGGCGAGCGGCGGATGTGTTCGCTGGGATCGTCCCAGGGCAGCTTCTTGAAATTCCGGTACCACCCCGACCCGTCTGTGGTGCCCACAAAGCTGACCCAGTCGATGACCGGGCAGTTGGATGAGGCGGCTGCAAACCGGTCGGTATGACCCACCACCCAAGCCGTCAGGACTCCGCCTCCGCTGCAGCCGGTGACGTTCATGTTCTGCTCGTCGATGAATCCCTTGGCGATTAAATGGTCGACGCCCGCCATCAGGTCATCGTAGTCCTGGCTGGGGTAGGCGTTTTTGATCATGTTGCCGAATTCGCTGCCATAGCCGGAGCTGCCTCGGGGATTGGTGTAGAGGATCACGTAGTCGTTGGCGGCCTGCTCCTGCCAGCCGAAGTTGAAGCCCGTGTTGTACATGCCGTGCGGCCCGCCGTGGATGTGCAGCTGCATCTTGTACTTGCGGCTGGGATCGAAATCTGGCGGCGTAATGTACCATCCTTGAATCTGCACCCCTCCCACCGACTGGTAATTGATCTCGTGAAGCTCGCCCAAAGTGACGCCATGCAGGATGTCGTCGTTGACGTGGGTCAGCTGGCGGATTTCAGGGTTGCCCAGCTCGAAGATGACCACGTCGCCCGGCTCGTGGGCACTGGAAAGGGTTCCCACCGCATGCCCGCTGCGGCTGACGTCCGAAACGGTCAGCATGTGCGTCCCCTGGGTGATCGGCTGGACGCCGCCATTGCCCCTCAGCGACAGCTGGTAGTAGTTGGCGGTTCCATGCTGGCGGATGTTGAAGTAGAGGCTGTTGCCGTCGGCGCTCCAGGTCAGGCCGCGCGGCGAACGGTCCCAACCTCCCGACACCAGGCGGGGATTTGAGCCGTCGATGTCCATCAAATAGATCTTGCTGGTGATGTAGGTGTCGGTGGTGTGATCGTACCCTGTGTAGGCCACCTGGGTGCCGTCCGGAGAGACCGTCGGGCTGCCGTCCGGGCCTTTGCGGCGGGTGAGCTGGGTGACCTCCCCGCTGGCCACGTCGACGGAATAGATCTCCGATTCCCGCCACTGGTATTCGGCGTCCTCCACCCGCAATCCGCTGAAGAGGATATTCTTGCCGTCGGGGGTCCACTCGATGCCCCGGTGGTTGTAGTCACCGTCGGTGATCTGGCGGGGCGTTCCCCCGTCGGCGTCGATGACATAAATGTGACGGTAGCCGTTGTCGGTAAAGCCTACCCGGTCGCGGCGGTAATGCATCTGCTCCACGATGCGCGGCGCCTTGGTGAGCTTGGCGCCGCGGGGCATCTTGGGCATCTTGATGGGCCAGCTGTTGGTCTTCCTCTTGAGCATGTTGAAGGCGATCGACTTGCCGTCCGGGGACCAACTCAGCGAACCGGGCGACTCTTCCAGGCGCGAAATCTGGGTGACGGCGCCCTCGGCGTCCATCCAGCGCACGAAAATCTGAGAGCCTTTGGGCTCGCCCGAGGCTGCATAGACGATCCGGTCTCCGCTGGGAGACCAGTCGGCATTGCCACCCTTGACGAGGAAGCGGTTCTTGCTCCCGTCGGCGTTCATGATCCAGATGGCTGAATTCCAGCGGTCCTCCAGCTTGTTGACCCAGCGCCGGGTGTAGATGATCTGGCTGCCGTCCGGTGACAGACGGGGGTTGGAGACACGCTCGGAGTCGAGAAACATGTCCAGGCTAAGCCGCTTGGTCTCTTCGGCGGCGAGTGCCGGCAACAGTGCCAGGCACAGAAGGCAGCAAAAAAATGCTTTGGGAAGAAGGCTTCTCATGACATCTCCTGGTTGAGTTTGGCAAGGATCCCGCCACCACGTTAGAGGATTCGCAACTGCCGGTCAAGACGCCTGTTGCACCATTGACGGACGGGTTCATGGCATCCATGAAAGAAGCGTTTGAATCGATAGATGACAGCCTGCTGAGGCCTTCAAAAGTGATCCTCCGCTAACAGCAGGTAGCGTCTGCTGGGATAGAGATTATTCTTTGCTTTTTTAGCTTTCTTAGAATTTTGTTCCTCTCCAAAGCGAATTTAGTGAGGGACAGCCCTATCAGCCTTCGTTTTGATGCATAACTGAACCTCCAACTTCTCGAAGAAATCCAAATGGGATGTTCAGTTCCTGTCTTTAGCAGACAATTCGAATGCCGTACCCGCCCTTGATTGGCGAAAGGAGGATATTCCCCATGCTTTTCCCAACCCGTCTTCGCCCGAAAAGCCCAATGATTGAACTGGTCTTGGCGGCCATCTTTTGCGGAATGGCGCTCGGGCAGTCTTCATGGCCTCAACAGGGGCTGCAAAGTCAGCGCTACGCTTCACAGCGAGGCAGCCTTCCAGCCCAGCAGATTCTGGGCCGCGGCCCCAGGACGGCCAATCCATACCTGGCTTACCTGCCGCCCGGGACCGCACCCGATTTTGAATACTGGGATCTGCAGGTCAGCTATCTGTCCCACCAACGACGTCAGGAGCGGGAAAAAGCGGCCAGGCTGAGCGGATTGCCTTACGCCGCCTCAGCTGAATCGGAGAGCGAGCCGAACGACACGCAATCCGGCGCCAATTTCCTCGACTTCGGGACCGGCGGAGGGGATCGCTCAGCCATCGACATCTTCGGTGGTGTTACGCGCAGGGACGACTTGGTTGAAGACGTCCTCGACCCTCTTCTCCACCAGGAGGACGACGGCTCGATCGGTTCAGCGACTCCTATTCCCGTCACGGCCAATCGGACGATGCGGATCAACGGCACCGTCGGCGACGGCCCCTTCGGCTCATCCGGCACAGGCAGCGGGGACTTCGATCTTTTTCAGGTCTCAAACCTTTCAGCAGGCCGCAACCTCATCATGCAGGTGGATACTTCCGGCAGCCCTCTGGACTCGATCGTCTTCGTCCTGGACAGCAGCGGATCCCTGCTGGCCTTCAGCATTCAGAGATTCAGCGGAACCGCAACCGAGAACTCCCTGGCCTTTCGAGTCCCTGAGAGCGGAACCTACTACGTGGCAATGACCGGGTATCCCTCCTTCCTCTTCAACCCCTTCGACTCATCCTCAGGCAGTGGCGCTGGAAGTGAAGGTTCATATGAGCTGACGGTAGGCATCGACATCTTCGACGGCGACTTTTTCAGCTTCGACCTGGAGGCCGGGGATATTGTGGGGTTCAATGCCCTGGGCGCTGCCAGCACCCTCAGCCTGGTCGACTCGAGTGGAATGCTGCGAATCTTGTCAGCTCAGGACTTGAGCGGTCTCTACCCGTCCAATACGCCCTTGCCCGGGGGGGGCAACGCAGTACTGGCCTATGTTGCGGAGAGCCCTGGCCGCTATGCGCTTCGAGTGGATGGGCTCATGGAATCCACTTACCAGGTTGAAGCCAGGGTCTTTCGACGTGAAGAGCGAAGCGAGGCCGGCGGTGCACAGACGCTGTTTATCGACTTTGACGGTGCAACCATCAGCGGGCCGGGCGCCCTGGGAGGAGGCGCCATCCTCTCGCCGCTGGCCGCTTTCCTGCCCAATTTCGGATTGAGCGCCGATGATGAGGACGCTGTCATCGACGCCATCTTGGCAGCTGTCGAAGAAAACCTTTCTCAGGATCTGCGTGAGCTGGGCAACAACGGCGACTTCGATCAGGGTCAGGGGTTGGGCGATTTCGAAATCACCATCCTCAACAGCCGAGACCACCCCGACCGGTTCGGCAGCCCCAACGTGAGCCGGGTCATCGTAGGAGGAACCACGGCTGAACTGGGAATCTCCACCATCGGAATTGCCGAGAGCATCGATGTGGGCAACTTCCGAACCGACGAGACGGGCTTCGTGCTGCTCGACGTTTTGGGCGCGCCCAACGGTCAAGGGCTGATCGAAAGCTTTGCCCGCGCGGAAGGGTTTTCGATCATCGACGCCATCGGAATTGCCACCGGGAACATCGTGGCTCACGAAGCCGGCCATTTCTTTGGCAACTACCACACCGAGAACTTCGAGACCCTTCCGAACATCATGGACCAGGGCGGCAACCCAGCCGGCACCTTCGGCGTCGGCGATGATCAGATCTTCGGAACCGACGACGACATCGATGTTGACTTCGGCCCGGACATCTACATCCCCAACGAGGGATTCCAAGGCCTGGAAGACACTCTCAACACCATCGCCTTCGGACTTTCGAGCACCATCAGCACACTCTTCTTTCCCCAGTTCGGAAACGGCTCGGGCTTCGTCTCCGAGATCTTGCTGAGCAATCCTGAGCCGCGTCCAGCCGTCGGCAATATCCGCCTCTTCAACGCTGGCGGCGACCTGCTCGACCTGGGCGGAGCATTCAGCGGCGTCGGCCAGTTCGAATTCAACGGCCAGAGGATTGAATTCACCATCCCGCCCTTGGGCAGCCTGCGCGTCGCGACCGACGGTTTGGGGCAAGTTCAGGCCGGTTCGGCCCGGGTGGCTGCCAATCCTCCTGTAGGCGGCGCGGTGCGCTTCGAGATCACGGGCGTCGGAGTCGCCGGAGTCGGAAAGGCCTCGCCAGTTCGAGCCGCCTTGGTCCCCGTGCAAAGAGGCGGAGGCGTGAACACAGGAATCGCGGTGCAAAACACCAATCAGGTGATCGAAGTTACTGTCGAACTGACCTTGAGGGACATCGATGGCTTGGTGGTTCCAGGTGGAGTCCGGTCCCTGACCTTGCCGCCCAACGGCCGCGAAGCCATCTTCATCGACGAACTATTCCCGTCCGCCTCGACAGAGGATTTCAGGGGCTCCGTAACCCTGGCCAGCACAATCCCCGTAGCAGCCCTGGCTTTGGAACTGGCTTCAGGGCAGGTGACTACGCTTCCGGTGGTTGAGTTGCCCTAAGAAGGCATCAATCCGGGTTTCTCACGGTTTGCCTACTGCGGAGCCGCCTTCGAGCGAAGCGGCTTAGTGAGCGCAGCGAACAATCATCCTCCCTGGCTGCGTTGCGCTCGGTCGGCCTGCTCGACAGACAGTACTCCTGCGCGGGTGGCGGTCGCGACGCCTTGCCAGGAGGACACTTGCAGCTCCTCGCGACGGCAATCCGTGAGGAATCCGGGTTAGCAGTATTGGCAAGCTCAGATCTTGGCCCATTATCGATCTTGGCTGGGGATTTCAACGGAGTCAAAAACCAATTCGGCTGAATACGGCCCCTCTTTGGTTGCGTCGGCTGAACCACATCCACATCCACAGCCTCCAGCCGGACTTTTTCCCAGCCTATTGAACCTTACGACAACTGCACCGGACCTATCTTCCGAATGCCTTCTTTCCGGAACGATCCTATGGCCCTTTGTGGCATGAATGGTCGGCATTCAACTGTTGCAACTCGTTCCTGACAAAAAGTCACCGAATCCGGCTGAGGGACAGGTTCCCTTTGGCCCTGTTTTGCAAGCACAGATTGCAACGCAAGGAGGATGAAATGGACGAACAGACTGTGAAGAACCTTGAAGAGCGCTTGACTCGCTTGGAGGCTGCCCAAGCCGCTGCTGCGCGCCCCGGTTTCACTGCACCGGGCGGCGCAGTTGTCGACCCGGCACCATGGGGAGGAGGGCAAATCGTCGACCCTGCACCTTGGGGAGGCAACCCGGTCGTCGATCCCGCACCCTACCCATGGAGGCCTTATCCCTGGCGTTACCCTGTTCCCCGCCCTGTGGCCGACCCTGCGCCATTTCCGCCCGGAGGGCCTGTCATTCGGCAGCCGCCTGTCGTCGGACCCATCGGCGATCCTGCACCTATCGATGTCAGCCGCCTCTCAGCCGCCCAATTGCAAGCCACCCTGCACAACATCAATGCCGAAAGGGCACGCCTGGACGGACTGGAGGAAATGGTCAACAAGCAGCTGGAACAGCTTGACCAGGGGTAGCGAGCCACCTCATACCTCCAAAGAGTTTCTGATCTGGAGATTCGATTGGCCCCCTCCGGGGCCGGTTTAGGGAGGCGGATCGCTTCTTGACAGT
>JANQFM010000239.1 GCA_028277865.1 Acidobacteriota bacterium | reverse complement strand
GGGCACCGGGTTCCAGGCGCCGGGTCTGGGAATCTTTTTCGGAGAACTGGTTGGTGAATCGCTTGATACCGTTGTCAGCATCCAGGGAAGGGAAGCTCGAGAAAAAACAAAAGGCACAATTTTAGTTAAACCATTCGAACATTCCTTTACTGGGAAACGTCTAAGCAGTAGAGGTCAGACGCACCTTTCTCGTCGAGCCGCAAGAATGCGAAAAAATGGGGCTCCAGGGACATTCCATGAAAGGAAAGGTCGAGATGTTCGGCAATTATCGCTTCCAGTTGAATGTGCTCTTGACGGCAGTGATTTGCCTCGCAGCTATCAGCCAAGGCAAGGCCAAGTCTTTGCGGGATGCTGCCATCGGCCAGGAGGCTGTGCATGTCTGGCTGGACGCCCAAGGAAGTCCGCTGCCTTTCCAGGACGACGAAGAAATCCTGGAGTTCTTGAAGACCGCCAAGCCCGTTTCCCGCAAACGCGTCAAGGAAGGGCGAAACGGCATCCACAAGGTACTGCTGGCAAAAGACGGCGTGAGAATGCATGCCGCCATGCGGGACTTTCGCACCGCCACCAATGACGGGCAAGTTGCCGTCGATCCTGCTGAAGCCTTTTTCCGCGATGACTATGCCTTTGAAGTGGCGGCCTACCGCCTGAGCCGCTTGCTGGGGCTGGACCTGGTTCCGCCCGCAGTGCAGCGCAATCTGTACGGCCAACCCGTTTCGCTGCAAATCTGGGTTGAAGACACCTTCATGGAAAAAGACCGCCGCGAGCGTCAGCTGGAGCATCCCGACCCCGTCCGAAACCTCTACCAGATCTCGACGGTCATCCTGTTCGACAACCTGATCAACAACGAGGACCGCAATGAGGGGAACATCCTCTACGACAACCGATGGAACCTCTGGATGATCGATCACACACGGGCCTTCCGGCGCAGCGGGCAGCCTATCGCCTTGAAGCAGCTGAAGTATTGCGAACGATCCCTGTTTGAAAGGCTGAAAGAGCTTCGATGGGAAGACCTCTGGCCGCAGCTTCGGGGCATCTTGCTTAAGAGCGAGGTCAAAGCTTTGCTCAAGCGCCGCGACCGGATCGTCCGCAAGCTGGAGAGCCTCATCCAAGAGCAGGGAGAAAGCCAAGTCCTGCTTCCTGAATGGAGGCAACTGCTTGGCACCATGGCCGATGCATCCTCTCGGCAATCCGGCTAGAATAGCCCTTCGTGAACAAGTGCTCCTCCTGTTCCGCTGAATTTGCCGGCCCGGCGCGTTTCTGCCCTCATTGCGGGGAGCCGTTCGACCCATCTTCAGCGGAGACTATCCTCGATCCTCCGCCGCCCACGGGGCTGACCGGCGCCACGCCGGTTGGGACTGCCAGCCGTTTGGGGCTTTCCATCGATGGCGGGCGATTCACCGCCGGAACCCTTTTCGCCGACCGCTACCGCATAATCGGGTTGCTGGGCCGGGGCGGGATGGGGGAGGTCTACCGGGCCGAAGACCTTAAGCTGGGCCAAAACGTGGCCCTGAAGTTTCTGCCCCAGCAATTCACCCGCGATCAAGGTCGGCTGGATCGTTTTCACAACGAGGTGAGGCTGGCACGGCAGGTCACTCACACCAACGTTTGCCGCGTCCACGACATCGCCGAAGCCGAAGGGCTGCACTTCCTCTCCATGGAGTTCATCGACGGGGGCGACGTGGCCTCGCTGCTGCGCAGGGTGGGGCGCCTGGCAGCGGATCGGGCCGTCGAAATCGCCCTGCAGATCTGCGCCGGACTCACGGCGGCCCACGAGCAGGGAGTGCTTCATCGGGATCTCAAGCCGGCCAACATCCTCATCGACGAGCGGGGACGGGTCCGGCTTACGGACTTTGGTTTGGCCGCCGTGGCCGACGATGTCCGTTCGGGAGACCTTTCAGGAAGCCCGGCCTACATGGCGCCCGAACAACTGGACGGACGGGAGGCCTCAGTACGCAGCGACGTCTATGCCCTGGGGCTGATCCTCTACGAGATGCTCACCGGCCGTCAGCGATTCAGGGCCAGGTCGGTTCAGGAACTTTCCCGACTGCACCGCGAAACGGTCCCGGAGCCGCCCAGCACCCTGGTCTCAGGAATCCCGCCCCGTCTGGAAGATGTGGTGCTGACCTGCCTGGACGAAGATCCGGGCAAGCGCTTCCAAAGCGTTTCTGAGCTCTCTTCAGCCCTGCAGTCCATCGACTTGGCTGCAAGCGGCGATGCCGCGTCGCCTCAACTAAGCAGCGTGGTCACGCCGGCTGAAACCCCGATGGCTTCGGCCGTCCCTCCGCCTCCTCCAACAACTCCGCCGCCTCGGGAGCCTGCGGTTCAGACTCCTCCTCCCAAACCTCCGGCTGGTCCACCCCCTATAGCTGACAAAGCCGAAGCGGCCAAGGCGGACGATTCAGGCGATGCCAAGAAATGGGTCGGCATCATTTTGGTTTCAGTGGGTGGACTGCTCTTCATCCAATCGATGTTGACCTTCGATCTGGAAGGGCTGACCGGTCCCTTGATCCTCTTTCTGCTGGGCGGGTTCTTGATCTGGAGGGCTCTGCAGCAGAGTCGGCGAGCGGAAGAAGCCAGCCCTCAAGACACCGTTCAGGCCTTCGCCTTGCTGGGGGGCGTCAACCGCAGCTGCGGTTCGGACGATTTCCAGGGAGGAGATTTGACGGCCATCCTAGGGGGCTGCGAAATCGACCTCCGATCGGCCCGGATTGCCCGCGGGGAAGCGGTCATCAGCATCTTCGCCTTCTGGGGCGGAATCTCGATCAAGGCACCTGAAAGCTGGTCGATCCGCCTGGAGGGGATTCCGATCCTGGCGGGGATGGGCGACGAGACCAGGCCTCCCCAAAGCCCCACCGGCCAGACCCTGGTCGTCAAGGGAACCGTCATCATGGGCGGCTTCGACGTCAAGAACTAGCGAGGCAACGTTTCAGACCAGAGACGGGAAGCCACAGAGACACCGAGACACAGAGATCAGAGAGCTTTTCTGATTGTTCTCTGTGCTCTCTGTGCCTCGGTGGCAAACTAGACTCCACTGTGAAGAACACGGCTGGCGGCCTAGCGAGGCAGCGCCTCAGAGCGGAAGGCAAAAGCTGTATTCTTGGAACCATCCGGACGGATCGGCGTATGCTGGAGCGAACGTCCGGACGGGAAGAGGAACTGCAAAGATGCGTGCTGCCGCCAAAAAAAGTCCCAATCCGAATCCGGAGCCCCTGCCTGCCTCGGACGAGAAGCCCAATAAGGAAAAATGGCCTTCCTACACCATGGTGGAAGACCGCTTCAGAAAAGTCTATTTTCAGTTTTATCGCGAAACCTACCGCAAGACCCGCATCGATCGCAAGACCAAGGAACTGATCGCCATCGCCGCTTCGGTCGGCTTTAGCTGCAAGGGCTGCCTGGAAGGCCACATCAAGAAGGCTTTGGAGTACGAAGCCAGCAAGGAAGAGATCAGCGAAGCCATCGCCATAGCCATGGGAGTGGCGGCCGCCTCAGTGGTCGACCAGACCGACATCGCAGCCGAATCGCTTCAGCTATTGCATTTCGAATGATTCTCTGACCCAAACATGGTCCTCCTCCATGTGCCCCCGGGGATCCGTGATAAGCGGATCAACGGGGGCTTTTTTGTGAGGGAGGTCAGCTTGCGTCCAGCTGAAGCAACCTCGGAGGGTCCGTGTTAAGGCCTAGCGAGGCAACGCCTCAGACCGGGAAGGCCGGGAGCGCCCGCATCTTGCG
>JANQFM010000198.1 GCA_028277865.1 Acidobacteriota bacterium | reverse complement strand
CCATGGGGTTGAAATCGGCCGGCACAGCCAGGCAGCGCGACATGTCGTGGGGATCCTGCTCGATGATTGCCCATTCGATGGGAAGCTCTGAAGTTTCCGCCGCAAGCAAGAGGTCGCCCGGGCCGGGCGGCTGCCCCTGGCGGCCCTCAATGGCTGACTGCGCTGCTGCGTAGTTGCGCAGCGCATCCCCAGTCGCTTCATGGCGGAGCCGCTCACGACGTTGGTTGAGGCCTTCTCGCGTCATAGCCTTGTTCTTCCGATTTCTATCTACTGCGCCTTGTGCTGCTCACTCATTGTAGTATGCTCTTGCGACCGAGCAGCCCTGCAGGCCTGAACGATCTGCCCTAAAGTGGCGAAAAGGCCCGGCAAGCGGCCTCTCGGGATGCCTAGCTGGGCAGCAATCTTGCGACGCGAGGGCAGCAGGTCCAGCGCCGGGTCAGGCGACTGGTTCTTCAGGAACTCCCACAGTGCAAGGAGATAGCCGCGTGTTGCTTCGTCGGTCTCAAAACCCTCCAGCGAGTCGGAGACGGATGCGGCCAGCTTGAGGAAGCTGTCTCGTTCTTCCAGCAGGCTGCCCAGGGCTACAACCGGCACCAATGAGCTGGATCCATCGCGGGCAACTTCGACGGCGACCTCTCCTTGATCCTGCTTCCAGACCGCCTGCCAACGCGACCTGGCGACTTTTTTGAGGGCATCGGCAAGATCCTTGAAGCGGAATCTTCCAATCCTGTCCTGGGCCAGTTGGCTGAGATGTGAGCAGAGGCGCGCGACGGCTTGCTGGCGGCGTTCCCCCCTTCCCTTCACAAGATCCGGGATGAGCTGCCCGTTCCATCTCTGAACGATCTCGTCCAGTCCGGGCGATGACTGGCGTCCGCTGTCGGCGCCTTTGGCAGCAAGCAGAGTTCCGTTGCTGATGCCGGCATCTCCTTGAACAACCTCCAGCACACCGTCCGCGACGGCTTGCCTGACGGCGCTGCGCAGCAGTTCGAAGATGCGGAATCCGAGGGGATCGTGCCGCTTCTGGCGCTCGTGAAGAAAGTGACGGATGTTCAAAATGATCAACCCATCGATGTTGGGCTTTATCTTGAGTTGCTGCTTGAGGCCGCGCAGGCGAGAGAGGATGTAGACGTAGCAGTCGGCCGTGAGGTCCTGGAGCGCCGCCAGCGTCCAGTTTTCCTCGCCTTCGATGCCTAAGTAGCGCGGCGGTCCTTCCCAGAGCCTTCTCCGCTGGAGTTCGAGCTTCAATGCCGCTGCCAGGGCATTCCAAAACCTGTCGAAAAGATCCGGCGGCGGGGAGCCCGACCCTGGATCCAGCGAGCGGAAGTACTCGCTGAAAATGTGCTCCATCTCGTTCTCCTTGCCCACTTCCAGAATCGACCCTGCGACCTTTGCCGCAATTCGGTCTACGAGGCAAGATCAATGGCTATTTTAATCAGATTGCTGTTTCTTGGGGCATGCATGCAACGGGCAGTCGGCTCTCGTCCATTTTCTGAAACCAGTCGTTACTTGAAAGGCGGAGGCCCGAAGGGGCTGAGTCCGTTACGACCAAATTGAGGAGGAAAAAGATGCCCCAGATCAGTTCTGCAAATCGCCGCTTGCATTTGTCCGATAGGCCTGCCCGAGCCTGGCTGCCGCCCACAAAAAACCGCCTGTTCCTATTTCGTCGAGGTTGGCCGCATTTAGCGCTGCTGATCGCCTTGCTGTTGAGCGGGCCAGCAACGACCGCATCCGCGCAGACGGCCTGCGCCAACGAACTGCTTCCCTACGAGCCCCCATTCCTCAACTCTCCGATCACTGTCACTGTGCACAATTTCGGCCCGGCCACGACCAGCTACACGCCTAATCCGAATCAGCCCTGGATCATCGATTTCTGCAACACCGGCGCCCAAAACAGGGACATTGTCCTGAACATCGACAATCGGAGGCAGGCCAGGGGGCTGTCGATCCATTGCGGTCGCGATCTGGTGATCATCGGGGGCAGAGTCTACGTGCCGCCGGTCTCGGATCCCCTTGATCCCAGCGTCAACAACCAACGGGCGCTGAACTTCAGGGACCAGACCGGGACCGTTCATATCGAGGGGTTGCTGCTGGAAGGCCCCGGAATGACCGATGCGATGACCTTCGAATTCAACCGCCTGCCCCGCGCTGCCGTTCATATCCAGAATGTCCGAATCAACGATGCGGGTGCGGACGGCGTACCGGTGTCTCCCGACCCGGCCGCCCCTCATCCCGACCTGATCCAGACCTGGGAAGGACCTCGAGAGCTGCGCGTGTACCGGCTGACAGGCTCGACCCGTTTGCAAGGCATTTCGATGACCGGAAGCGGCCCCGGCAGCACCTTCCCGGATGAGATCCACCTGGAAAAAGTCGACATCGTGCCGACCAATAATGACGACAATGTGAACGACGTCTTGATTCTGGCCCCCGATTCTACCCACCACAGCCTGACCGATTTTTGGATGCGAACAGGCTGGAACCACAGCGGGAGCTATCGAAGGACCTTGCTGGAATCCATAGTCCGCGGCGGCTCAGGCATCCCCCATCCCTTTTTGGACATGACCTTGCACCCGGCGGGCGCCGATGGTCGAACCCAGGGCAACTTTGTCACCTTCGGCCCCGGGGAGGACGTCGACGGCGAGGTTTTTTGGGGCAATCCCGCCGAAGGCGACTTCGTACCGCATGGCTGCGCCGGCACCAACTACAATTCCCCTGGGTACCTGACTTCCTGCTTGCCGGCAAACCGGGTGTGCAGCACGAACAGCGATTGCTGCTCGGGTAGGTGTAGAGCAGCCATCGGCGGCTTCATCAAGACCTGCAGATAGCATAGACCCTTCATTTCAGGGAGCCTCACGGCACGGTCCTGTCGCGATAGTCCGCAGAGTGGGATCGCGTACCCGGGCCGGATCATTTCCAGTCTCCCATGAGTTGGAATGCCGCCCAGTAATACGGCGCTGAGGCATCCATGTCGATCAGGCGGCCCCGCTCGTCCTTGACCCGGATTGGACGGGAGATCAATTCCAGCTGAGCGGCTTGCAGCGCTTCGTC